>CAYYPF010000084.1:0-5247 GCA_964473475.1 Microcaldota archaeon
AGAGGAAGAGCATCCGAATATATGTGCAGCAAATAGATTATACCCTCTGCTTAACGAGCTGGAGAAAAAAGGCTATATATCTAAAAAACATGAACGAGAAGGAAAAAGAGAAAAGCTCGTATACACTACTACAAAAAAAGGTTTAGAATTATTGAAAAAGTTCAAAAAAGAAATGAACCGCCACCAAATAATAAAGGCATTTGTAAGAGAGATGATGGGATGAAAGAATTAGCAGTTGAACTAAAAGAAGTTACAAAATGCTACGGAGAAAAAGAATGCAGGGTAACTGCATTGGATTCTATTACATTGAAGATAGAAAAAGAAGAGTTTATTACAATTATGGGCCCAAGCGGAAGCGGAAAGAGTACGCTTCTTCATATAGTTGGATTATTAGACGAAGCAAGTGCAGGGGAGGTGTTTCTTTCAAAAATAAAAACAACTAAAATGGATAATGATCAAAGAGCAGGAATTAGAAACAAAAAAATTGGATTTGTATTTCAAGCATTCAATCTTATTCCAAGTTTAACTGTACTTGAAAACGTTGAAATGCCCCAGACAATTATGGGTGTTGAGAAGAAGGAAAGGGCAAAGAATGCAACGAAAATATTAGAAAGACTTAGGATGGGAAACCGGATAAGCCATTATCCAAATCAATTGAGCGGAGGAGAGAAGCAAAGGGTTGCAATTGCAAGAGCACTTATAAATGATCCAGAGATTATTCTCGCTGATGAACCAACTGGAAACTTGGATTCAAAAAACGGACAGGAAGTTCTGGACATATTGGAGGAACTCCACAAAAGTGGAAAAACAATAATAATTGTAACTCATGATCAGAGTGTTGCGAAAAGATGCGAACGGATCGTGAGGTTGAAGGATGGAAAATTAGTTAAATAAAGGGGATAAAAATGAAAAAACTGTTGTTTGTATTATGTATAATTGGAATTTTATTTTCTGGTTTGAGTGTAACAGATGTTACAATCTCTCAGGATAGCTTTAAACCTGGAGAGCAGGGATCAATAAGCTTCACTGCAGAGAGCTCATCAACTGTTCAGACTACAACTTCTGCAGGAACTGTAACTTCAAGTGCTGGAGAAAAAATAAGCAGCGTTAGCGTAACATTCTATCCTGGAAATTATGTTACAATGGCTGATACTTATGAGTTAGGAGACTTGGATGCAGGGACCTCAGTAGATGTTTCTATCCCGTTAAAAATTAAGGATAATGCAATTTCAGGAATTTATACTATCATTATAAGGGCAAGAGGAATAAGCGATGGGAATAGTATTGAAAAGAGCTCAATTGCCTCAATAAAAATAATTAATGAACCAATTTTAAGCATTGAAAGTAAGGAGGACATGATTGAAGAGGGAAAGGAGTCCCATTTAATTATAAAAAATAATGGAGGAGCAGTAAGCAAATTAAGAATAAAAACTACTGGAGACGTTGCAATCAAAGGAAAGGATGAAATATTTGTAGGAGAGGTAAAAACAGAAATAGAAGTCCCAATAGAATTTGAAGTAAGCAATGCAAATGACGGATCAAATGATGTTGAAATAACTTTGACATATTATAATGAATTAGGTGCAGAAGAGGAAGAGAGTAAAACAATTAGATTAAATATAAAGAAACAAGAATCTGATATTTTCTTTATTCAAAAGAGCGAAATAATGAGCAATAAGGAAAGTTTGCTTGAATTGAAGGTAAAAAATACAGGAAAAAGCATTGAAAATCTTAAAATAAGCTTCCCAGACGGAAGCATAAAAATGAAGGAAAAGGAAAGAATAGATGTTGGAGACCTAGCTTCAAATGGAGAAGCAGATGTTTCCTTTGTGGTTTTTGCTTCCCTTAATCCAGGAGTAAATAGTGTGGAAGCACTCTTGGAATGGGAAGAAAATGGAGAAAAAAAGAGCGATACAATCAAGATTCCCCTAACAGTAACTTCTGATTCAGAAATTGGAGTTTACTTGGAAGCAAAACCAAGTCCGCTCAGAGCAGGAGAGCAGCATGCATTAACTTTAAGGATTTCTAATTTGGGATCTTATACAATAAATAATGTGGAAGTGGAAGTTAAATCCAATGCATTTGAAATTTTGGATATACAATCTGTAAAATATGTTGGAGAAATAAAGAACGATGACTACGGAAACATAAAATTCGATGTAAATGCCCCAGAAAAAGCTGGAACTGGGAATATGACTATTTCAATAAAATATAAAGATCAGTCTGGAGAGTGGAAAACAACCGCAGTAACTGAAGAATTAAATGTATATCCAAAGGAGAGCAAGGGAAATGGAAGCCTATTGTACATAATCATTGCTCTTGTAATTATTGGCGGAGTTTATTGGAAGTTCTTTAGAAAAAGAGGAAACCAATGAACCTAAAGGACATGTTCTTGTATTCGATCAAGAACATAAGATACACAAAAATAAGGTCGTGGCTCACCATCTTAGGAATAGTCATAGGAATATGTGCTGTTGTCCTGTTGGTGGGCATGGCTGAGAGCCTAAAGGCAGAGGTAAATAATCAACTTTCTAGTTTTGGACCCAGAACAATAATTGTTGTTCCAATTAATTTAGATAAAGGTAGTGCTTCCTCCCCTGGAATGGCACAGTTCCAACCAAGCTCAGGAAAATTATATGAAGAGGATGTTGAAACATTAAAGAGAATACCTGAACTGGAATTAGTTTCTCCAGTATTAATGGGTAAAGCTAATGTGGATTATAAGGAGGAATCAATTACCCTTTCCATAATGGGCATAGATCCAGAAGTATATGAAAAAACAGCTGGGATGCTTGAGATTGAAAAGGGAAGATTTTTGGAAGCTGGGGATAAGAACGCAGTAGTTGTTGGAGAAACAGTGGCATTAGATATGTTTGAGAAAGAAGTTGAGGTTAATTCCATATTAGAAATCGGAGGGGAAAAATACAAGGTAGTTGGAACACTTAAAAAAGCAGGAAGCAGTTTTTCTTCATCAGATAGTTCCATATTTTTAATGTATGAAGATTCAAAGGATCTTTTGAGTGACACGCTGGCTGAGAAAGAAGTAAGTGTAATTAGAATTCTTGTGAAAAAAGGATACGATGTTGAGAAAACTGCAGATGATATTGAGGAAACTTTAGCAGATGAACATAAGGTTTCTTTAGAAGATAAGGATTTTGGGGTAATAAGCCCTGCGTATATAAAAGGAAAAATAGACAGCATACTTGGAACTCTTACTTTATTCTTGGGAGTGGTTTCAGGAATTTCCCTGGTTGTTGGAGGAATAGGAATTTCAAATACAATGTTTATGGGCGTACTTGAAAGAAGAAATGAAATTGGAACTTTACTTGCAATTGGAGAGAAGAAAAGGGATATTCTGATGCTGTTTCTAATTGAGGCATCTATTCTAGGAATAATTGGCGGAGTGGTTGGAATGCTGATTGGAATAGTTTTCTTGTATGGAATAACTTTTGCATTAGGAGTACAAACTGCATATTCATTAGTTCTCCCAATCGGAGCAATATTTTTCTCTGCATTAGTTGGCGCATTCTCAGGAACATTTCCAGCTAAACAGGCTGCAGAAGTAACCCCTGTAGAATCATTGAGGTATGAATAATGAAATTCATAGATATATTTGAATATGCGTTGCGGGACCTTAAGCACAGGAAACTTAGGAGCGCACTTACAATGGTTGGAATAATTATTGGAGTTCTTACAATATTGATTATAGTATCAGTTGGGGATTTTGTAAAAAAAGACATTACTGATCAGCTTGCGATGTTTGGGAGCGATAAAATGATTGTAATGCCTATGGATATAAATTCAATGGGGGGAAGCTCTGCATTTACTACTGGTGTTCCGCAATCAACTGGAAAATTATATGGAAGGGATGCAGAGAAAATTTCAAAAATAGCTGGGGTTGAATCAATAGCTAAAATAATTTATGGAAAATCGAATATAGGATATAAAGATCAGATAGTAGGTTCAATGGTTTTTGGAACAGATGCTTCAATGTTTGAGCAATGGGATAATTATTTAGAGGTTGAAGAGGGAAGGGCATTTACTGAGAATGAACAGAATGTGGTTGTGCTTGGAAATGATGCTGCAAGTGAGATGTTTAAGGACAAGGTAATTAAGGTTGGAAGCACAATTGAAATAAATGGGGAGAATTTTAGGGTAATTGGAATACTTAAAAAAACTGGAACTTCATTGAGCCAGGAAGGTGATTCAGCAATTTATATCCCATTCAAAAAAGCTCAGGAGATGTTTTCCAAAACACTTGCAAAGGATGAGATTAGTTTTATTTATGTAAGAATTGATGAGAGCTATGGAGCAGAAAATATAAAAGAGCAGATTGAAAGCGAGCTTGTTGTATCTCACAAGGTTTCCTTAGAAGAAAAGGATTTCAGCGTAGTGACTGCGGATATGATTAAGAGCACAGTGGATGCAGTAATGGGAATCCTGAGCGCGTTCCTTTTGGTAATTGGGGGAATTGCTTCAGTTGTTAGCGGAATAGGCATTACAAATACGATGTTCATGAGCGTAACTGAGAAGACTAGAGAAATTGGGATGCTCAAATCAATTGGGGCAAAATCAAAGGATATTATGCTTATATTTTTACTTCAAAGTGCAATTATTGGAGGAATAGGAGGACTTCTTGGAATAAGTGGGGGACTTGTTGTTTCTGGAGTTTTGAATGGATTTGGAATTGCACTTATAATTAGTAAAGAACTAATTGTTGGAACACTTATATTCGCAATGGTAGTTGGGGCTGCTGCAGGTTATTTGCCTGCAAAAAGAGCAGCAAACCTTTCTCCATTGGAAGCTTTAAGGTATTGACTTAGAATCCATTGGTAGTTTTATTGCTGTTCTGTATCTCAAGTCCAGTGTCTTGGGTTCTGTTATTCAACTGTATACGTCGTCATGGTGTGCAAAATTAACAGATCTAAACGTATTACAAATCTCTAAAAATAGAAAACCTGATATCGTATTAGCAATGTGTTTTTAAATAATTGCTATCAGGTTAGCAGATAAAAAATTCATAATGCTGCTTCTGCAGCTCTTTCTGGCTATAATATAAAAATGTGTTTATAAGTTATCAAAAGGTTTATAAACTATATCACACAAATTATAACTTATGGTGAAGGAATTATGGAAGTAAAAAAATTGACTGTTACTAGAATTGTTGTTGGAAGAATTAAAGAAGGAAAACTGTTTCCTCCTGATGTGCTTAGAAAAATAATGGAAAATACTACTATTACTACAGAT
>CAYYPF010000085.1:0-5239 GCA_964473475.1 Microcaldota archaeon
ACTGCTTGTTTAGTTGCATTCAGATGTTCAATTACATCCCCCTGAAGTGCTAAAATTCCAATTTTTATAATCTCACCCAATAAAATTGGGAGATTTGAACTTCGTTCAAACTGATTCCAATTTTCATCAAACACATTCCTCAATTTCTTTTTTTACTAGATCAAAATCTGGAAGGTCAGTGAGAATGAATGTCTGCAATTCCCTATTCCAATTTGATTTTTTCTCTAAAACCTTCTGCATAAATGCGGATTTTTCAAATTTTATCTTACCATGCGAAAGTTTTTTATTTGTAAGCTCCAAATCAAAATTTATTGCCCTTTTTTTTAATAAGAACCATAGATCATAAACATCCCTTGGCTTATTTCTATTGTAAATTGTTCTGATTTTTTCAGCTACTAGCTCCTTTTCCTCCATTGCGTATATATCAAATGGGGGCAGTTCTTTATATAACGGCACATATCTCTCCCTTTTTATCCCCAAAAGAACCCGTTCTCTAGAACTTATATTTATTATAAGCCTTGTTAGTCCTTCTTTTGTTCCATCATACAGAGGCCCAAATATAGTGAAATATATATTAATAGCATTCTCAAATGTATCAATTTCGATCTTGTTTTTGATATCCAAGAGAGTCAAACAATACGTGAGTTTTTGAAGTGCTTTTCTTTTGAATCCTTTTCTAGCAGTAAAATCCAGGTCTTCGGAAAATCTATCCAGTCCATAAACTTTGTACAAACAAGTTCCTCCCTTGAAAATAAGTTTGTTTCCTATTTCACTTTGGATTGACCTTAACACAATATCCTGCAGATAATCTAGTTCAGCAAATTTAGGAGTTAGACCTTTGAATTTTGCTATTTCCATTATTTTATCTCGATCTATCATTCAGCTCACCTCTTATTTTTCTTGCTAATTTTTCCTTAACTTTTGAAAATTTCAGGAGTTTTTTTATGTTAATCTTTTTTCTGTTATTTTTTATAATCTCAATTGCCTCTGGAAAAGATATTTTTCGGAATAATAACGAATCTATAATTGCCTTTTCAATTTCTGCTATAAATATTTCTTTTTCCTGGTATAAAACCCTAGTATACCCAAAAAAATATTCCTGTTTGGTTTTTATAAACTCTATGTTTGCATTTCCGTATTTTATTTTGTTTTTTTTCCTTTTTTTCGGGCACACTACATGTATGGTTCGTGGCAATTGTTCAGTAAGACCCCAATATCTAAGGGCTGCCCAAGAAGAAATGTAAGAGGGCCAGGTAATACGTGAAGCTATTAGGAATGGATCCTCATAGATACTGTACTTTCCATTTTCTATTTCATGTATTAATCCTGCTTTTTTTAAACGGTGAATAATCAGATAACTATACCTCCTAGTTTTATCCAATATGCCCTCTAGTTGCAGAGCTTCAAACACGACATATTTTTCTAATTTTTTTAATAATTCTAGCCTGTTCATACAAGTAACCTTTTATATCATTTTTGATATAATTGGTTACTCAACCATTTTAAAGGTTTCGGTGCCTTCCAACCACTATAAATTGAGAAAAATAAAAAATTATAGTGGGTATGCCAATCCAGCGATAAAGTCAGTCTTAAGCATTTCTCGCGTTGCTGGTGTTCCAATTGCAAATAAATCTGCAAACACAGAAAATCTCTCTGTTAGTGCTTTACTTACCTTAAGTCTCCCGCCCAATCCATCAGCATCAGCTTTAACATCCTTTACCCAAACTACGTTTGTACCAACCTTAAATCCTGCTGGTAATTCGGAATTTGCACCAGCATATACTGGATAAACTGGGCCTACCCAATCAATTTCTGCACCTGTAATTAATTGTACTTTCTTTGCAACCTGTAACCAGAATTCTAATCCTACTCCTAAATCAACTCCCAAATGTCCTTGATTTCTGTATACGCATGTTTCAACTCCGAATTTATCGTTAACAATCTCAACTCCAAAAGCTGCTGCAACATGTGAAAGAGTTAATACAGTTGATTTTGATTCACCTGTCCAATCATCTACTGGTGCTGATACTCCAAATCCAAGATTTGAGTAAACTGGTTTGTGCTCAAGATGTAATCCAACTCCTACAAGTAATCTGTTATTTGCTTTTTTTCCTCTTGCTAGGTTTAGAACATCTACTCCTCCACCCAAAGAGAGTGTTGCATTTGCCTTTGTTTTAGGCTCTTCTACTGGTTTTTCTTGTGCAAGTACTTTTTTTCCAATAAATAAAGAACTTAATAACACAGTTCCTATTCCGAGCATCTTCAAGGTTGTTTTTAATTTTTGCATTCTCCTTGGCTTTACAGCTTCTTTTCTAGCTTTTGTAGTTTGTAAGTTACTCATGTTGCTCACCTTTCAAATCCAGAGATTCCACTGGACTGCAACCAACGGAATCTCTATCTGTCAAAAATCAGTTACCAGTCTCTGACTGCTGGTTTTTGGCAAAATCCAATTTTCTCTCGAAATATCGTGAAATCCTTTCCGCATGCTTAATTATTTGTTCAATTATTGCTTTTCCTTCCTCTCCGCCATCCTTCCTAATAATCTCTATAAGGTTGTATATCCCAGAATCACTAGTTACGCAATAGTCAGCTAATAATTCGATTTCTCGCTCTCCCAAAGCCCTAATTGTTCTATGTACATCCGAGCTGTCAAATTCTCTAACACCCAGGCCTTTATTAGAAACAATTAACAGAAAATTTACGATATGCTGAACATCAAGCGTATGCATAAGATATTCCAGTACTGATGGATGCAGTACAGTACTTATTTTTACGAAGTCCAATGCTTCACTTTCAAAGTTTGCGCGTATTGCATGAGCAAGTTCAATTCCTTCATAATATGTGCATGCAGGTTCTGAAAGGAGCATTAACATACTTGCTGTTCTTTCAAGAAGTACAATTGGTTTTCTCCCTTCCGTTACTACAACTAGCCCTTCACAATTAGGAGCCCAGCCACAATTTTCATCAAATAATGTAATTCCCGATAATCTTGCTTCCCAAAATGATTTGTAGGTTTTCCTTTCTCTACTTAATCTACTTCTTAGATTCCTATCCGATATATTAGGGTATGGATTATCTGCATCTTTGAAAAGAGCGTCAGCAAGTTCATTTCCTCTTGCTCTTTCTTTAGCTACAAACTCTCTTCTACCCTTTCTCATTGCCAAAACTGCATACATGTCTCTTACTTTTTTGAATGCCACTAGAGCCCTTTCCTTGCTAATTGTAGGTTTTGACCCTTCAGTTCTCCCACCAATCATCTTTCCTTTCATAATTTTCACCTCAAATTTTTGGAATTCAGTTTCCCACCGACTTCCTGTTACTATCACACAACCGTACTATTTAAATACTGTTGGTGATAAGTATCACCACAGATTATATCCAGAGTCAAATAAAAAATTCGACTCAGGTTATCCACAATCAGTGGGTAGAAAATAAATTTGATAAAAAATAATGGTGATTGTGGATATGTATGAAACTACTCTCCTGAAACTCGGACTTACAATGAATGAAGTTAAGGTCTATGAGGCACTAATTAGGATGGGCCAGGCCCCAATAGAAAAAATAGCAGCACGTTCAGGAGTCCACAGAAGAAATATTTATGATTCAATTGCAAAACTCCTGGATAAGGGATTAATTTCTGAATTAGTAGTCCTTGGAAAAAAGCATTACCTCCCAAGAGATCCAAATAGATTTGCAGATATTTTAGTTGAAAGGCAGAATGAATTAAACTCAATTCTCCCAGACTTGCAAAAAGATTATAGAAAAGTAAGGGAAGAGGAAGAAGCTTATTTTTACAGGGGAATAGAAGGATTCAAGAATTATTTAAACGATATTTTAGAACAAAAAGAAACAGTTTATTTTATAGGTGCAAAGGCCTTCTGGTTAGATCCTAGGCTTCAATATTTCCTTCCGAAATTTGATCTAGAAAGAAAAAAATTAGGAATAAAATTCATGCACCTATTCGATTATGAGGTAAAGGAAAAGAAACCAGAAATCCTGAAATTCGTAGGAAAGCCATACAAGTTCCTTCCAAAGCAATACTCAGGTCCAACAGCAATAGATATTTTTGGGGATTATGTAGTTAGCTTTACTGGAGTGGAAATCGGAAAACTAGGAAAGGACCCAATCCAATTCGTAGTAAAGAGCAGAAGATTAGCAGATGGGTATAGAAAATTCTTTCAATTTTTATGGGATTTTTGCCCTGAGGTGAAATAATGGATAAAGAAGATAATTTACTCAAAGTTTTGGAATTATATAAAAAAGGGAAATTCTCCCTAGGGAAGTGTGCTGAAATTGCGGGCATATCTAATATGGAGTTTTTGAAATTTTTGAACAGTAAAAAGATTCCTCTAAATCTAGAAGATGAGGATATTCTCAACGGAGTTGACGACATATAAAATTCAATATAATATTTATCCAATTTCTTTTCTTATTCTCTCCACATTTTCTTTAGAAGCAGCAATAATTAGATTTTCTCCTCTAAATTCTTCCTTACTTACAAATCCTCCAGTTTCCTCAACAATTAATTTTCCAGCAGCATAATCCCATTGCTTCAATCCAATGGATACATATGCATCAATCCTATTTGAAGCAATATAAACTAATTCAATTGCAGCACTTCCTAGTTTGGAAACTCGTAAGCATTTAGGGTATAGTGCATTAAATATATGCCTCACAACCTCTGAATTTCTCTTTGAATCTGGAAAACACCAACCTAAGAACCATTCCTCAATCTTAGGATTACTTTTCACCTTTAATATTTTCATCTTGCCCCCAGTTTTCAGAACCGCTTCTTTTCCTTTTTCTGCATAAAATAATTCATCAGTAATTGGATTATACACTACTCCAGCAATTACCTCCCCCTCAAATTCCAATGCAATAGAAATAGCACACATAGGAATTTTATGGATAAAATTTGTAGTTCCATCTATTGGATCAATAATCCATTTATATTCTGAATTTTCCTTATTCTCTCCACTCTCTTCTGCAAGAATAGAATGAGTTGGAAATTTCTCTTTTATTTTTTCCTTAAGGAATTTCTCAACTTCCAAATCAAACTCAGTTACAAAGTCCTGAGGATTCTTCTCTCTACTTTCAACTTCTCCAAAATAGCCTTTCCTAACTATTTTTCCAGCTTCCTTTGTAATCTTCTCTAGAAATTCAAAATATTCAAATTTGTTCATTTTTATCCTCTTCAAATAGGTTACCCCCTGTAACCTAGTTACCCCCAGTAACTAAA
>CAYYPF010000086.1:0-5211 GCA_964473475.1 Microcaldota archaeon
TCCACTCTCAGCAGCTTTCCTCACACTCTGAGGCAATTTCTCATTTCCAGCCATTCTCATAAGAGTATAATTCCCTCCATTAGCAACACATATTTCAACAGCCTTCATTCCTGCATTTTCCCTTATTTTTAGATCTGTATGATACTGCGCCACAACTAATAAATCGTTTAATTCATTCATATTACCACAAATATATTATCTTGCAAAAGATTTATAAACCTATATTTCCATCAAATATAACCTATATCTCTGCTATTTTCTTAAGGAAGACTTCTATTGGTATCACTACCATTATAATTTTAATTTTCAACTGGTCTTTATTTATTGTGTATTTCTACATTCTTCTCGGAATCCTGATTGGCCTTTTTGCTGGTTTTGTTCCAGGCTTACATTCAAATACAATTGTTTCTTTTCTTTATTCCTTAGGAATCCCTCCGGAAATTCTTTCTCTTTTAATAATTTCAGTTTTCGCAGCCTATTCAATTACTTCCTTTATTCCCTCATTATTCTTAGGAATTCCAGATGAATCCTCCATTCTTTCAGTTCTTCCTGGCCAGAAAATGGTTAAGGAAGGAAAAGGATTACTCGCACTAAAAGTAGTTCTCTTTTCTGGAATCCTTTCAGCCTTAGTTTCTGTAGCTTTTTTTCCATTCTCCCTGGATTTTTTCCAGATTCTTTATTCAATAGTTAAGCCTTATCTTTCCTGGATTCTTATTATTCTTTCACTCCTCTTACTCCTAAAAACCAAAAATCTTCTTTATTCTCTCTTAATTTTCCTTCTCTCAGGCCTTCTTGGTTACTCAACCTTTACTCTAAACCTAAATGATCCCTTTCTTCCAATGTTTACTGGGATGTTTGCAATGGCTGCAATAATTACTTATACAAAATCAAAAATTCCTAAGCAGAAAGATGAAAAATTAGAACCTAATTTTATTCCTTATGTATTCTTAGGAGTAATTGGAGGAATTATTTCAGACCTACTTCCAGGAGTGAGCTCAACCTCCCAAGTAGCTTCTTTTCTTTCTATTTTCTTTCCAATAACTTCTATTGGTTATTTAGCAACTATTGTTTCAGTCTCAGTTTCCCAATCCATTCTAGCCCTTTCAACTGCTGCTTCTATTGGAAAATCAAGAATAGGAGCAATTGTTTGGCTAGATAAAGTTTCTCCAATTAAGGAGAATTTGTTTCTCTATTTGGTTTTATTCTTACTTGCACTCTCAGTTACTGTTCTTCTAATCTACTTGTTAAGAAATAAACTAATCCGAATAGTTGAACTTGATTTTTCAATCGTAAATAAAATTCTCATAGTTTATTTAATCTCTCTGGTTTTTTTCATTAGTGGAACTTATGGATTAATTGTATTTGGAATTGCTACTTTACTTGGATATTTAACTCTAAAATTAAATGTTGAACGAACAATGCTGATGGGTTCAATTATAATTCCAACAATAATGCTTCTTTTAAAGATTTTCTTATAATGCTTGGTGTTTCCGAAATTTAGGACAAAATAGGCTAATACTTTCTGATTTTTCGGAAACTATACTAGACTTAAAAGATCGTGAGCGGGATAAGCTGCCTTTCCGTTATTACGAGCACCTCCTCATCAAAACCCTTTAATTGAATTTTATTCTTTGAAGGCCCGCCAATTTCAACTATAATTTTTTGATTTTCCTTTTGAATCAGATAATCCGGACTTTTTTTCAATCCCTTTATTGTACTTACTTTCCAGTGTCTTTGAATGAGTGAAAATACCGCAAGTTCCTCCCTCACTGCCCCAGTATCTGTTTTAAAGCCCAGAGCATCGCAAACTGCTGACCTTAGATTTGGATGATAAAACATAACCTTTGGTTCCCCACGTACGAGTTTTGGGCCCTTTCCATATGGAAGAACAATGCGTAAAATTTTCATTGTATTGAGAAGCCTGATGATTTCATATGCCCTGTATTTGGTAAGTTCAAGATGTTTTGACATACTATTAATACTAAATTCTCCAAGAGATGCTGTAGCAAGCAGGGCTATTGCCCGTTCCATGCCGCGTATCATTTCGCCATCAATATGCGAAAAGAAAAGTGCATCTTCTCGGATGGATTTTCGTATGCTATTGTAAATCGCACCTAATGTTTTGTCCTTGTAAGTATAATAAATAGGGAACGCACCGCCATTGGTATACTGTTCAAAGTATTCATATATCCAATTATTCGATGCCAAAAATTCAAGGGTATTATCCAGGTTTTTCCAGCTTTCTGTGCTTTCTATGTTTTTGCCCTGAAGGGATACAAATTCCCGGAGCGACATTGGTTCTACCTCTATAATCTCATATCTTCTTTCTTCCTTGAACGCAAGCGGAGCACTTCCGGAAATAACTATGCTGGTGTTTGGGAATTCATCGTAAAGTGCCTTTGCATCACGTTCCCATTTGCTATAATGGTGTGCTTCATCTGCCATGATAACAGAATATCCGTTTTTTACCAGCTCCTTTCCAATCTCATAGAGCCCAAAGTTTTCTATATATGGGTGATCCATAGAAAGGTATATACCCCGTTGTTGCTGAGCTGATCCCAGTAACTGCAAAAGGGCAGTTGTTTTTCCAACTCCTCTAAAGCCTCGGAGTATCTTAATTCTTGGTTCACGTATTACGTTAATTCTTTCAAGAAACGCTCTCTTTCCAAGACCTTCTATTCCTCTAGAGAAGTTCAATGAAATCTCCTTTATCTTTACAAGATCTATTTCATTCATAGGATAACAGTTAAACTGAAGTATTTTTAAACTTTCCGAAATTTAGGACAAAATAGGCTAATACTTTCCGATTTTTCGGAAAGTCTAATTAAAGATATTCTATCTTACTATTTTTTAATGATTATTTCTGTTAGTTATTCCCATGTCAATCCTAATAAAGAACGGAACAATCCTCACTCAAAACAAAAACAGGGATATTCTCCATGCAGATATTCTAATTCAAGAGGATAAAATAACAGAAGTAACTAAAGGAATAAAAGAAAAAACAGAATTTGTAATAGATGCTTCAAATAAACTAGTTCTTCCAGGCCTAATCAATACCCACACTCACTCTCCAATGACTCTTTTTAGAGGATATGGAGAAGGGCTTCCTTTGGAAAAATGGTTGGAAAAAAAAATCTGGCCAGCTGAAAAGAAAATGAAAGAGGAAGATATTTACCTAGGAACAATGGTTGGAGCTGCAGAAATGATCTGTTCTGGAACAACAACCTTCAATGATATGTATTTAGTTACTGAGAAAATGATTGATGCAATAAAAGAAATAGGAATTCGTGCAGTTCTCTCAGATGCAATCTTTGATGCACTTCCAGGAAGATCACTAAAATCCGAATTCTCAAGAATAAAAAAATCCCTAGAATTATGTAAATCTACAGGAGGAACCCTAGTAAGAGGAGCACTTTCCTGTCATTCTCTTTACTCTTGTACCGAAGAAGGCCTAACCACAACCAAGGAACTCTCCAGGAAAGAAAAAGTTCCTTTTCATATTCATATAAGTGAAACCAGGACTGAATTATTTGATTGTTTAAATATACACAAGAAAAGACCATTTGAATACGCAGATTCTCTAGGACTTTTAGATTCAAATACAATCCTTGCACACGCAGGCTGGGCTTCCAAGAGAGAAATTGCCCTTGCAGGAAAGAAGGGCGTAACTATTTCCCATTGCCCAGTAAGCAACCTTAAACTTGCAACTGGAGGAATTGCTCCAGTAATTGAGTTTGACCAAGCAGGAGCAAACATTACCCTGGGAACAGATGGAGCAGCCTCAAATAATTCCTTAAATATGCTCGAAACAATGAAAATGGCTGCATTACTCCAGAAACACAAGTACTGGGATGCGAATATTCTTTCTGCTCAGAGAGTTTTAGATTATGCAACCATAAATGGAGCAAAAGCCCTAGAAATAAATGCAGGTTCTATCCAGAAAGGCAAGCTTGCAGATATAATTTTACTAGATTCAAGAGCCTTCAACTTGCTCCCTTCTCACAATATTATCTCTAATATTATATACTCCTCCAACCCTACAAACCTGACTGAGGTAATAATTAATGGAAAAATCCTTTTAAAAGAGCGAAAATTGCTCAAATTTGAGGAGAGCATTTTAGAATCGTTCTCCAAAAGGGCCAATGCACTTACAAACTAGTGCAAAAATGCTTCTCACCCTCGTACAGAGTGTCTAATTATGGCTTGGATTGAGTAATAAGGTTTATAAACCTTTCCCTGCCTTATATAAGAAACTTTAAAAACTTTTCTTTTAGAGAGGGAAAAAAGTGGGGAGGAAGAGTATGAAAACAAAGTGTTCTGAATGTGGTTCTGAAAAATTAATTAGGGACTATGAGAAAGGAGAGATCATTTGTGGAAATTGTGGATTAATTATTGCAGAGAATATGTATGATGTCGGTCCAGAATGGAGGGCATTTGATGCTGAGCAAAAGGAAAAAAGGGCCAGAGGAGGTGCTCCAATCAAGCTCACTAAGCCAAATAAAGGGCTTGTAACTGAAATTGATCAGTATAATAGGGATATTAGGGGAGGAAAGATTTCCCAGAAGAAACAGCCGCAATTATACAGAATGAGAAAGTGGCATAAGAGAATTTCCATTTCTACTTCTTTGGAAAGAAACCTGGTAATTGCTCTTGCAGAATTAGATAGAATTGCATCTTCTTTAGGTCTTCCTGAAAATGTAAAGGAAAGTGCTGCATTGCTTTATAGAAGAGCAGTAAAGGAAGAATTAATTAGAGGAAGATTAATTGAAAGCGTAGTTGCTGCAGTAGTTTATGCAATTTGCAGAATGAGAGGAATTCCAAGAACCTTAGATGAGATTGCAAAAGCTTCAGGAACTGAGAAAAAGGAAATTGGCCGTGCTTACAGATTTGTAAAAGGAGAACTAAACATTGATGTTCCACTTACTGATCCAAGCCAATATATTCAAAAATTCTCTGCTGCATTAAAACTTTCAGGAGATGTGCAGGAAACTGCTGTTAAATTAATTAGAAAATCCCTGAAGAAAGGATTAATCTCTGGAAGAGGTCCAACAGGTGTTGCTGCAGCTGCATTATATATCGCAGCAGCAATTCACAAGGAAAAAAGAACCCAGAAAGAGGTTGCAGATGTTGCTGGTGTTACTGAAGTAACAATCAGGAACAGATACAGGGAATTGAAGAAAGAATTAAACTTGAAGGTAGATCTTTAATTTT
>CAYYPF010000087.1:0-5053 GCA_964473475.1 Microcaldota archaeon
TGGACATAGTATCTGAGCTAGCGTTAGTATTCGTACTCCTACTTTTTGGTTTGATTGCTGCTGTCCGTCTTAATCTCCCTCCGGTCGCTGGCATGCTTCTTGCTGGTGCAATTGTAGGCCCGCATGCATTGGGATTTATCCAAAATGATAACGTAATCGAACTCTTTTCCGAGATGGGTGCAATTCTCCTCCTATTTCTTATAGGTATAGAATTTAGCTTAAGCAAGATTGTAAAATTTGGAGTGCGTGCAATTGCAATCGCGTTCGTAAAAGTCACTTTTGTCTTTGTTCTTGTTTATGAAGCCTGCCTTCTTATGGGCCTTACCTCTATTGAAGCCCTAATAATTGGAAACATATTCGCAGTTACAAGTACAACTCTTTTCGCAAAATTGGTTGCAAAAAGCCAGAAGGAAAGTTCAGATGAAATAAACATAATGTTCGCAGTTCTCATTCTTGAAGATATCCTTTCCATTTTCATTTTAACCTTAGTTTCCTCTCTTTCTGGAGGAGAGCTCAACTCATTAAATGTAAATTATTTTGTTCTTTCAATTGTAAAATCCATTTCAATTTTGATGATCGTGTACGTTCTTCTTCAACACGTAATCCGCTCAATATTTGATTATATACTAAATTTCAAAACTGAAGAAATGCTCGTATTTGCCTCACTCTCAATTTGTGCACTCCTAACCTTGCTTGCAAGTATTACTGGTCTTGAAGCTTCAATAGGTGCATTCCTCGCAGGCAGTCTATTAGCTTCCTTAAAAGATTCAAAGAGAATTGAAGGTTCCTTAATGCCATTTGGACTTTTCTTCTCTTCATTCTTTTTCCTTTCAATGGGAATGCTCGTAGATCTTAGTGCATTGCAAAGCAGTTTAGCTATAGTTGCAGTTGTTCTAATCATAAGCATAGTTGCAAAATTCATTGGCATCTCCCTCAGTACGTACTTACTTGGTTATAGAAGTCGCGCCTCATTTTATGCAGGCCTGATGATGCTTACAGTTGGAGAATTTTCCCTTTTAGTTGCAAAAAAAGCCCAACCTCTAATCGGATTTGATATAATAAGTGCAGTTTCCCTTTCAGTATTCATAAGTGCTTTGTTCTCTGCAATAATTCTAAAGAAAAACTACTCAGAATCTTTATACAATTTCCTAAATTCAAGTATGCCCTTTACCTGGGTTAATTATGCAAGAAGGGTTTCCAGATATGTCCACTCAATTATGCTTGAGTTTGAACCTAAAGGACATTTCTTTATCGTTTTCTTCAGGGAATTGAGAAAAATAATTGTATATGGGGCTGTTTTAGTAATCTTAAATGGCGGTTTATTCCTAATCGGAAATGTTCTTGAAGACCGTGGTATGCTCCCCCTAGACAGCAATTCTCTATTTTGGGGAAGACTGTTTATCCATTCCTTGCTCTCAGTGGGTTTTGTGATTCAGTTAATACGCTCCATTGATGTTCTTGACTCTGAATTCTTAAGCATTCTTAGAAAAAATGATCGGAGATTCATTTCTGCAAGCAAGCAGATACTTTCTGATGTCCAAAACGTTGTGCTTCTATTGGTTGTTTCGGAATTCTTTCCCCTATTAATTGCTGCCGTAAATCTTCCAGTATTTTTTGGAAACATTTCAGGCATTCTATTAATTTTTGCGTTCTTATTTGCCTGGGACGCTGCCCGCCAGGTGCATATAATACTAAAGGAGAAACGTAAGAAAAAAGAATGGAAAACCAGTACAAAAAGAAAGATGCGTATTGGTATTTTTTCCTTTAAGTTATAATCTAAAAATTGCAAAAGAGACCAAACCAACTGCTTCAGCTGCTGGTGATATCAATTTTATCTATAAAATTGATAGATATGAAATCAACAGATTTCATAACGAGGGCAATTTTCAGAACTTCTGAAAAATCAGCGTATTTTTCAGAATTTGGAAAGAGTAAAACTCTTTCCAATCTTTTGTTCCTCCGATTGAAACCAACCGGTTTCAATGGACCTTTGAAACTGTTGTTTCAAACGGTCGACCTCAAACTGCACATCAGTTTGAACGACGATTCGTTCAAATCTCTCGAGCATAGCTCTCGATCGTGCAATAGCACGATGTTGTCCGAAGGACAACCCTTTAGGGTGCAGTGGTCGAGTGAACAAATGATTTGAATACAAGTTAATTTGCAATGCGCTCTTAATTTATAAATTTATTCTTGATAGTATATTTATGTTTTCATTAGACGGTTATACTATTTTTTCATTCTTTGTCCCATTCATGAGTATATTCATTATTATGGATCCATTTGCAAGCATTCCTCCTTTTCTTGCATTCACGAGTAAATGTAAAGAGAAAGAAATGATGCACACTGCAAACCGTGCAGTTTTGCTTGCAGGAATTCTTGCATTAATTTTCCTTTTCTTCGGAACTCCTCTTCTTGATTCCATACACATTACTATTTCTGATTTTAGGGTTGCTGGAGGAATCGTTCTAGTTCTAATGGGTTTGCAAAATGTTCTGGATATTTCATTTTCCAACCATAAGGATAAGGATCACACTAGTTTGGATGCTGCTGCTGTTTTGATTGCAACTCCTTTGCTTGCAGGCCCTGGTTTAATGAGCGGTTTAATTGTTTTAGAACTTGAATTTGGATTAGTTCCTGTACTTGTTTCCTTATTTGCAGCGTTATTTGTTTCATGGCTTTTACTTGCAAGTTCTCATAGAATCAGAAGAGCATTCGGAACCAGAATAATTATTATTGGTTCAAAAGTAATAGGCTTATTGCTAATTGCAATTGGAATCTCTTACATAAAAATAGGAATGGCAGTTTAAAAATATTTTTTTATCTAACTGCATTTTCTACAATCTGTTCCGCTTTTCCCACATATGTGGTGTAATCAAACAGTTCCTCAAGTTCTTTTTCAGAAAATTTCTTTAATTTCTTAATTTCTTCTCTAAAATTTATTCCCTCTTTGAATGCCTTTTGTGCAGCTTCCCTAACTAATTCATGCGCTTCCTGCCTTCCCATTCCTTTTTTACTTAATGCAATCATCACTCGCTCAGCCATTATAAGCCCTTGAGTTTTTTCTAAATTTCTTTTCATATTCTCTGGATAAAATTCCAATGATTCAAGAATCTTATGCATCTGAGTAAGCATATAATCTGTTGCAATAAACATTTGGGAGAAAATAATTCTCTCATTTGCTGAGTTAGTCAAATCTCGTTCGTGTTCTAATGGAATATTCTCCATTGCAACCAATAAATTTGCTCGAACTAATCTTGCAAGTGAGCAAACCCTCTCGCTCTTATGCGGATTCCTTTTGTGTGCAAGTGTTGAGCTTCCAACCTGCTTTTTCCCAAAAGGTTCCCCAACTTCCAAAATATCTGTTCTTTGTAAGTTTCTAATTTCCTTTGCAATCTTATCCAATGCACTAGCTACAAGCGCAACAGTAGAAAGAACTTCTGCATGCCTATCTCTCTGAATAACCTGCGTAGTAACCTTTGCAGCCTTCAAGCCCAGTTCATCCATTACTATTTTCTCAATCTCCTCTGCTTGCTCTCCAAATGTTGCCTTAGTTCCAACTGCTCCGCTCATTTTTCCAACTAAAATTCTTTTCTTTACTTCCTCTAATCTTTCTAAATTTCTTACTGCTTCCTGATAATATAACGCAAATTTCATTCCATACGTAGTAGGAGTAGCGTGCTGTCCATGCGTTCTTCCAATACAAATAGTTTTTTTATGCTCTAATGCCATCCTCTTCAATAATTTTGCAAACTCTCTTAAATTTGTTTCCAATAATTCAATTGCATCCCTAAAAATAAGTGCAGTTGCAGTATCTTCAATATCATAAGAAGTTGAACCTAAATGAATTTTTCCTCCGCTCTCTCCTGCCTGCTCACTCATTGCCTTAACCATAGCCATTAAATCATGGTGAATTTCCTCTTCAATTTCCAGAATTCGTTTAACCTTTACTTTGCTCTTTGCCTTTTTTATATTCTCATAATCTTCCTTAGTTATGTTCCCAAGTTTCATATGAGCTTTTGCAAGTGCAATCTCAACATCCATCCATTTTCCGTACTTATTTTCCTCTTCGAAAATATCATTCATTTTTGTTCTATACCTTTGTTCAAATGGAGAAATTGTCATTTTATCACAATTATATATGTTTACTCTACTTTTTAAAGTTTATATCCTAAATATACCCAATGAAAGTTCCAATTCTTCGTAAAGATAATAAATACTATATTCAAATACCTGAGGAACTAAAAAATTCCAGTCCATTGGAACTTTTCCAACTAAAAGAAGGTTACTACTTATTAGTTTCAAATCTTTCCTCAACTCCACTTCCTGAACCAAAAGAGCAGAAAAAAGAACCCCCTAAAGAGCTCCCAAAAGAACAACCTGAGCAAAAACCATTAGAAAAAGAATTCGCAGTTATTTCAAAGCTTCTTTTCCTAAAATTCTCAGAAAGAACTCCCATTCAAGTGAGCAAACTTCTTTCCTCAGAAGAAAAAGAGGTATTCAATACTCTCCTCAAGAGTAAAAAAGTTACTCTTTTTAAGAAAGGAAAATACGAGAAAGAAGGAGTATACAATATAGATGATGACTTATTTTCTCACTGGAGAGAATACAATTCCAAACATTCAACTCCTAGCCAAGGAACAACTCCAGTTGGAGAATCAGAATTATTCGAATCTCTTAGAACAAATGGATTCATAATCCTCTCAGACCAGAATAGTGCAAGAAGATTTTCAGATTATGCAAAAGCCCAGCCATACTCAATGAACATTCGCGGAATAAAAAGTTTTGATGGAAAATTCTATTTTGTAACTGGTTATTATTTCACTAAAGTAAGAAATGCAGTCAACAGTAAGGTTAAGGATGCTATGAGTTTGGATGAAATTGCCAACTTATGCAACATCTCAAAGGATGGATGCAATGTAGTCCTTATTTTAATGGCTGAGGATGGTGAGGTCATTGAGAAAAGAAGAGGGGTTTTTGAATTAATAAATTAATTCGTAGCGCTTACTTTCAGTATGAAGTCTAAAAATGTGATCTAAATCTCCATTCATTT
>CAYYPF010000088.1:0-3164 GCA_964473475.1 Microcaldota archaeon
GTTCTCAAATCCTCAAGAACGTAACGACGTTCTTGAAGTGCCTCATTCGGTCACATCTCCCACTTGTCTCACGGACAAGGGGCATCTTTTTGGCATAAAGCCAAAAAGCTTGTTCAAAATTGGGTCGCTGCACAAGCTTGTTCGACGAATCGAACAAGATGCCCATTGTTGCGCAGCGCAACAATCGGGAGCAGCGGGGTATCAAACCCAATTTTGAAATCAAATGAGTAGTGCCTATTATTAAACTGAAGCTCTGCCACGTTTGGTTCTGAATAGA
Organism: Microcaldota archaeon; assembly: GCA_964473475.1. Taxonomy (GTDB): domain Archaea; phylum Micrarchaeota; class Micrarchaeia; order Anstonellales; family Bilamarchaeaceae; genus CAYYPF01. The sequence continues at coordinate 278 of CAYYPF010000088.1, forward strand.
TTGAGTCGAATTAATTCGACTCAGGATAATTATGAATGGTGTAAGAGTTTTAAGATTTAGGGATGGGGTTGCAGGATCACCAGCTAATGCAATTATGTTGCTAAAAAGTGCTGTAAGAAATGGGGGAAGAACTTCTCCTGCATTGATTGCAACATTAAGAATGCGAGCATTACAGTCAAGAACAGTAGATGAATTGCTCAGAGGAAAAACTAGTTCATTAAATAGACTATTTGCTGAGGCAATGGATGGGATTACAAATTCTAATGAGTTACTTGAGAAATTGAAGACAGAAGCAATAGGTGGAAAAGCAACTGTAGCTAGATTAATTGAACAAGCACTTAGTTCAAGCATAAATGAAAGATTGCAGGGTCTTAGAGGACTTTCAGCATCTGAAAATTTCAAGGCATTGTATTACGTATTTGTTAAAACAGATTGCAAGTTTACTTCTAAATTAGCATTAGAGCAATTGGTTAAAGATCCTGAAACGTATCACATGCAAGAATTGAAAGGTGCACAAGAAGCGTATACGTTGGCATCAACCAGTAGAACGTATGGTGAAGTTGTTAGATCAATTGATATATTGGTTGCATATGCACTTTTACCTCATAAGAATGCTATTAAAGAAGAAGTAAAGAATGGAAAGAAAGCAGCAACAGCTTAATCTTTTTCTTCCTGTTTCATAAAGGTATGTTCTTGCTTAAGGAATATTCTTGTATTTGGAGCAAGATTCTCATTTAGAACTACTCCAGAACTAACCCAGGAATTATTTCCAACTAGTTTTCCAGGCATTACACAGGAAAGAACTCCAAATCTAGCTTGATCTCCGATTATACATCCGAATTTCTTTCTTCCAGTATTTACCCAACCTTTTTCAGTCATAACTGAAATGTAACCAGAATCAAACCTATAATTAGCTATTTGCGTTCCTGAGCCAAAATTCACATCATTTCCAATTACTGAATCTCCTAAGTAAGAAAGGTGTTTGGCATTTACATGATCAAATAGGATTGAATTTTTAACTGTGGAACCGCTTCCAATTGCACAATTATTTCCAATTGAACTTGTTCCGCGTATGTAAGCATTTGGACCAATTATTGTATTTTCTCCTATATAAACATCCCCTTCTATGTAGGAATTGATTATTTTTGTTCCTTTTCCTAGAACTACTTTTCCATTAATTGTAGAATTATCAATTATTCCATTCTTTGTATCTGAGTTCATTCTTCCTAGGATATAATCTAATGCATTAAATAGTTGCCAGGGATAGGCAATATCCATCCAGAATCCATCTACAATTACTGCTTGTGCCCCTAAGAGAGCATCAGTTATTTCATACTCTCCTCTTGAGGAGAATTTTATTTGCTCTAGTTTAGAGAAAATATCTAAATCAAACATATATACTGAGAGATTAGCAAGGTCTGTTTTTGGATGAGTTGGTTTTTCCTCTAGTTTTGAAACTCGGTTGCTTGAATCTAATTCAACTACTCCGTATAAATGAGGGTGCTCAACTTTCTTTACTGCAAGAGTTATTCCTTTTTTGTGGGATTTGAGTACGGATTTTATAATTGAGGGATCTAGGATTGTATCTCCTGCAAGCATAAGGAAGGGTTCAGTTAGTTTTCCTTTTGCGTAGAGAAGAGCTGCTCCTGTTCCATATTCCTCTCCTTGCTCAATGAATGTGAGTTTAATTCCTAAATCTTTATCTTTAAAATAATCAACTATTTTTTCTTTCAAATGTTTGATAATTATAATTGCTTCAGTAATTCCTAATTCCTTAAGATCAACTAGCATGTGCTGTAGAATTGGCTTTCCTGCAATAGGAAGCATACATTTTGGAGTGGTGTTAGTTAGAGGCCTGAGCCTTTTTCCTTCTCCAGCTGCAAGGATTACTGCTTTCATACAAATATTAGGTGTGTTTAAAATTAAAAACCTAAGTATTACCTAGTACTCTGCTGTGCGAAGCTGATGGCCAAGTGCTCCGCACAGCAGACTTGGCCATCAGATTATATTTGTTGGCTTATTCAGAATTAACCCTGGTTCCATCTTGAGAACCAACCCTGGAGATTCTTTCTGTAATTGCCTTTTTCCTAAGTTCCTTCAAACTAAGGTCATAAGGATAAATATGGTCAATTAGGATATGCTTTACGGAAAAGATAGAAATTTTACTATTGAGTTTTTTTGAAGCTAATTGGGCAAGCTCAGAATTGAATAGTGCTGGATGTTGTCTTATCAATTCTAGCAAGCAAATAGCCAATGGAGTTGTACGAGATCGCTCTTTTATTTCTGTTTTTTTAGCTTCGAGTGCAGTTTCTCTCAGTACTCGAAACTCAGGGTGTTTCTTAAATATGTGAAAAAGAATATTGCCCATATATGCAACTGAAATTGAATTATCAGGATATAATTTTCTAAGTTTTATAGCTAGTGTTTGTCTTTCCATCCCTGGATCTTTGAGTACTATGGGATAAGATGCATCAGCAAGTTCATCTACTGTTGCCTTCATAGATTTCCTTAATTTTTTGAGTTCTGGATATTTACCATAGGTTTTACTAATAAGAAGACGGATATACCTCATTCCGGAAAAAGAATTATTTGGGTGTTTTTTTTCCAGTAGTTCTTTCAGCTTGGTATTTGAGATTTTAGGATTCTCGGTTACTACTGTATGGATTGTTTCAATCAGTTTAGACACTGGACTTGCTGTACGAAGTTCGTAAAGATCAGGATGGCACTCGTAAGCAAGCAGTATCAAATCTGCAAGATATACATCAGAAATGCGATTTTTTGGAAAACGCTTCTGCAGCCTTGATGCAAGCTCTGCCCTGAATAATTTACGTTCCCGAACAGATAATGAATATATTTCATCTGCAAGCTCAATCATTGTTGCTTTACG
>CAYYPF010000088.1:3264-5012 GCA_964473475.1 Microcaldota archaeon
AACTGAACCGTGCTTTATTTTTGATCTGATCGTATCCTCGCATAACGGCATTCTTTTCATTAGTGCATGATTACCAGATTGTGCATCTAATTTCCTGCCTTGTTTAGAACGCATGACTAAATATAATTCACAAAAAGTTATTTAAAACAACGGTTAGTTCTTTTTTCTTAGATTCTAATCTCTCTTTAGTTTTATATTCCATAGTTAATCTAATATAAGGTTCAGTTCCAGAAGCCCGGATTAGGAACCAACCATCCTCTTCATCTACTCTGATTCCGTCATCGTCTCGGATTATTCCAGTAGACTTGATTTGGGATTTGATTTTATTCACTAGTTCATATTTCTTAGAATTATCACATTTGAATTTTTCTCTACTCATGAAATAGGTTTTGTATTTTTTCTTAAGTTCACTTAGTTTTCCTTTCTTGCAAAAGAGTTCTACAAACTTAGCAGCTGTAAGAATTCCATCAGGTACATTCAGCCCTTTTGAGAATACGTACTCTCCGCAAGGTTCTCCTCCAAATATGGCTTTTTCTTTTTCAATTAATTCAGAAACGTATAAACTTCCTACAGGAGTAATTAGTAATTCTGCTCCAAACTGTTCAACTATTTCTCTAATCATAAGGGAGGCTTCAACTGTAGAAATAATTTTTGCTCCTTTTTTCTTTGAATTTTCAAGTTCATATTCAATCATCATTGCAAGCTGAACATCTAAGGAAAGAACTTCTCCAGTTTCATCAACTACTACTGCACGGTCTGCATCTCCATCATGGCCTATTCCTAAGTCTGAATGGGTTTCTTTTACTTTTTGAGCAAGTTGAGAAAGATTTTCATTATTTGGTTCGGAATTTCTAGAAAATCCTTCTAAGGAATCATTAATGGAAATTACTTCACAGCCCAATTCTTTTAGTAGTTGTGCAGTGATTACTGCTCCTGCTCCGTTTGGATCAACAACTATATTTGGTTTTGATTTTTTTATTGTACTTATATCGATTAATTTTTTTATCAAGAGTTTGTGATCTTCAAGTGCATTTGTATACTGTTTCAAGAGTCCGAGTTTATTCCATTCTGCAAGAGTAAGTTTATTTCTTTCAAATTTTTCTTCAATCTCTTTTTCTTCTTTCCTAGAGATTTCCTTTCCACTCTCAAATAGCTTAAGACCTTGATATTCTGGGGGATTGTGTGAAGCTGTTAACATTATTCCATTGCATTTAAATTTTTTAGTTGCAAGTGCAAGAGTAGGGGTTGGAACTATTCCTAAATAAATTGCATCCTTTCCCCTGGAAAGAACTCCGGAAATTACGGATTTAGCCAGGGATTCTCCAGTGGTTCGAGTATCTCTTGCAATTATTACGGACTTACTGGCAAAAAGATTGCCTATTCGTAAGGCTAACTCTTCAGTTACAAAGGAGCCATAAAGTCCACGAATGCCTGAGGTTCCAAATAACATGGAGTAGATAGCCAGTTGTAAATTAAAAACTTAAGTATTTCCTAGTACTATGTTGTGCGAAGCACTAACTAAGTAATGCACCTCATAAGTTCATCTTATAAGCTCAAGCACCAGAATGGTGCGTGAACAAGTTTATCTGTTAACTGAAATGAAGGGGAAATGGACTTGCTAGAAAATATTTAAGAGGCATTACTGTATCCTGATCCAAATAAAAAATTTGGATCAATCTATACAAAACCAAACGAGGTAAAACTTCAGTCAGCTAATCAAGATTGCTTAATTGGTTCTGCATAAGATT
>CAYYPF010000089.1:0-4984 GCA_964473475.1 Microcaldota archaeon
TTAAATCGTAGCCTAGCATAAATGGATTCTGTGAAAAACCGTGTTCTGTTTCATTACTTTCTATGGTTGCATTAATTTTATGTGCTCGGTATAATCGCACTGCCCCTTCTGTCATTGCTAGAGTAACACTGCCTATTAGAAGTACTGATAGCAAATTCTTTAGAGCAGTACGCATTCTGGTTAATTTAACAGGTTTCTTCTCCTTTTTGACTTTAAACATAGTTATTTATGGACTTGACTTATATTATAAATAATGCTCTCCAAAATTGGAGAGTTCTGATAAGTTTTAAAGCTATACTGCTCAGAAAAGTATATGAATTTATCAGTACTTTATGAGCTTGGATTTACTGATGCAGAAGGAAGAGTATATACCACGCTTCTAAAGATGGGCACTGTAAAAGTCGGCAAACTAATGGAAAAAACAGGATTGCAGAGTTCTTCTACCCACAACGCATTACAAGCGTTAGTGAATAGGGGATTTGTTTCTTTTTTTAAAAAAAATAAAATTAAATTATATCAGGCAGCTCCTCCATCTTATCTATTGGAATATTATTACAACAAAAAGAAAAAAGTTGAGAAAATTGTTTCTGAATTAAAGGAGATGCCAAAGGAAATTGAAGAGAAAGAAGAAATCGAACTATTTGAAGGCAATAAAGGAGTTACAACGCTTTTATACAAACTTATAGAAGATGCAAAACCTGGAGAGGAATACCTCTTCTTTGCTGTTGATGTTACTGGACTGAATGATGAAATACAAAAATTCTTTAGGAAATATGATGCCAAAAGAAGAGCAAAAGGATTAATTACAAAAGGAATTGCACAAAAAAAATTAAAATATTTGTTTGAAAAGCGAACATATTTGAGAATGAAATATGTTGAACATCCGATTCCATCGAACATTAGCATATGTAATGATAGAATGGCGATGATTACATGGGGAGAGAAACCAAGGGGCATCTTGATACAATCTAAACAATTAGTAGAAAGCCAAGTAGATTTCTTTAAGGAAATATGGAACAGTAAGGATTGAGAATTTCATTTCTCCTTGAACCAGTACACCCTCACGAATAGAATAAAATTTCTTATTCAGGGGGCAGGGCATATTGCAAACTTATTTCTTAAAAATTAATCTTTTTACTTTTCCAGAGAATTTCTTACCCTTGGAAAAAAGAGTAGTTAATCCACGAATGTATAATGGAATTCCCTTAGTTATAAATGTTGCTTTTTTTAATGCCTTAAGCAATTCATTTGGAGCTTCCAAATCAAATTCCGGAAGTTCTGTATATGTTTTTCCAAACTCATAAAGAAAATGGGAATCACTTCCAACAGCCATTAGTTTTTTATTTTTCTTTGCAAATTCATATGCCTCTAGATTTGAGTTTCCATCTACACAGTGAGGATTGAATACTTCTATGATTTGAACTTTCTTTGCAAATTCAGGATATTTATTTCCTAGATTGTATCTAAGAGGATCAAATCCATGCGGAAGATAAGTAAGCCCGCCTTGTTCTTTTATTTGGTCTAGTGCTTCCAAAAAAGGAGTATTCTTAGGAATTAATTCCTGTAAATATAAACCAATTAGATCTCCCACATCTGTCTTAATTTCCTCTCCTGGTATAAATTTAGCTTTTAATTTTCTAAAATCCTTATGGGAAGAAATGGAATTGTGATCAGTTACTGCAGGGATGATTCCTAGTTCTTTACTTTTCCTTAGAAGTGCTTCTGGAGAAATTCCTGAATCAATTGAACCCTGGGTGTGTATGTGGAAATCAATCTTCATATTACTCACTCGTATGGATTTGTTGGATTCCTCTTCTTTGCTGTAGTACCTTTCTTTTTTGATGCAAGTATTGAGAATGGTCTCAACTGAGCAACAAAAGAACTTACCTTATCATCTACAAAACGTTGTCTATATGTAGAAGTATTATACAGAATATAAAATGCAACAGAAATCCCAACCCATGCAATAACCATTGTGAATACTTTTCCGATATTTGTCTGTGGAGTGATATCCCCATAACCAACTGTAGTAAATGTCATTGTCTGAAAATATAAAGAATCTAGATAACTCCAGCCTTCTATGTGATGATATACGTAAATTCCAATAAGATAGAGAATAACTATTAGGGCTACAGAAAAAATCATGTTTCTTTTTAATTGGTTCATAATTATTGTCTAGCCAATTGGAAATTTAAATCTTCTTAATTTCTAACCTGAATATGTGGAGCACTGAAGCAGAAACCATAAGTAAAACAGATGAATAGCTACGGAAAGCTGGATTAGCGGGGCAAATACACCGCTACATAAAATTTAAAAGGTTCAGTGAAGATAGCAAAGCATGTGCAACGTCTATCTTGAAGGAAGTAGGGCAATTTTGGATATGTCAAAATGCCCGTATGAATTTGCCTCTCCGGAATTTCTAAACCTCCACCTAAAGGATCTTTCAACTATTGAAAAGCCAATCTTAACTATAAGATATGAGGAGGAAATGGTCATTGAATTAGATGAAGAAAAAACAAGAGTGCTTACAGAATATGCCTTAGTAATTAGGCAGATTGAAACTATTCTACTTAGAGAAGACGTATATGGGATGAAAGAGGATCCTGCATATGATACTAGAAGAAAACTCATAAGAAAATTCTATGAATATGTTTTCATGAGCCCTCAGCTTGCTGCAAGGGAACTTGATGGGTACAAAGAAGCAATGCCTGAAAAACATATGTTCCTTCCTGGGTATAATACATTCAGGGCGTGGATAAATGGAATTCAAAAAAGATTCAAGAAAGCAGAATTATATAAACTCGTAGAAAAAACCGGAGATCTTAGAAAGGCATTTCTTTCTTTAATTGGATTAAAGAGCTTCTTCTTTGTAGATTCAATTATTCTGGATATCCCTCCAAATGCAAAACCAGTAAAAGGAGAAGAAGGCTCATATGAATTACCTTATGGAATCCAGGTACAAATTTATGCTGTTCCTGGAGAGGATGCATTCTTATATGTTCAAAAAAATAGTATTCTGGAGAATCTCAGCCCAGAGCTAAACAAACTTCTAGCAGCAACAATAAATGAGCACATGCATGAACGGGCCGAGGATGCAAAAGACTTCAATATTGCATTTACTCTTAAAACTAGAGAATATAGGCAATATTTCTTGGATTATGCAATAATGAACGGGGTAAAAATTACTCCGCAGGAAGCAATGATTATGGGAAGGGAAGTTGCTTCCTGGACTGTTGGTTTGGGAGCAGCAATTGAAAATATTTCACTGGATCGGGATAATATCACAGATATTTACATTGATAGTGAAAATTCACCGATATACCTTGAACATGCGAGATTTGGCTTGTGCCATACGCTAACTAGATATAATCGGGAATTACTTGAGCAGGCATTCAATAATATTGTAAGAAGCATGCCTGGAAAAAAGTTTGATGAAAAGAATCCTATTGCAGATGTATTCCTGAAAAGGCTTTCTATGAGATGCCATGTGCAGAGGCCTCCAGCTACATTCGAGGAATTGCAAGGCGCATTAAGAATAATGAAAGAAACTCCATTTACTTACCCGCAATATTTATACTTTAAATCTATGAGCCCATTCTTTGCTGGTTATGATGATGTAATGGTTACACTTGGATGCAGTGAAGCAGTGCTTGGATTAAAAGGAGTTGGAAAAACTGCATTTACAGCTGCAAAGATTACCTCAATTGGAACAACCAGAAGAATAATTCCAATTCAGGATATTGAAGAAATACCTGTACGTGTATTTAGAAAAAGAGGGTTCCATATAGGCGCTGCAAGAGTCCAGAGCTCAGAAGGGGAAAGTGCATCTATGGGACAAACAAGTGCACTTGATCTTGTTGCAATGGCTAATGCGCTTCTTAGAATGGGGGATGCTGCACTTATAATTAATGAAGTGAGATCAAGAACTGCAGTGCAGGGAATAATTAATTTATTGAATACCCAGCCAGGCGTATTTTTACTATATAACCTGCATGCTGAATCCTTAAAGGATATTCAGGATAGATTAGAACTTGTGTTTGGAATTCCAGCTGCAAGCATGTTTGCAACAGACAGGTATACTTTCATGAAGAAGATTAGATTTGGAAGAAGAGGAATTATTTACAGAGTTCTTGGATATGAATATGAAAGTGATTTGGAGAATAAGAGATTTATAGAAGTATTCAAGTTCAAGAGAGGGGATGATATTAATAAGTGCATCTTTGAGCCCACATTTGTAAAAAATCCAGAAGCAAGTGCTGTGAGTTTGAATGGCTTGGATCTTGGAAAATTAGAAAAGGAATTGGAATTAGTATTTATTCCGCCAGCATTAATTAGAAGAAGCGAGGAGATGGGCATTCCACCTGAACAGTTTATACTGCAGGCATTCTTCAAAGGAAAAATGTATAATGATATTTATGAGGCTTCAGTTAAATTAAAGGATAAATTACTCAGGGATATTGATTTTGTGCTTAGGTGCAATACCTATGCGAATAAGTTGCTTTCTTCATTAGAAAAAGAAGATGGAACAGTTGATTTTAAGGAAGTGCAAAAAGAATGGGATGAATTGTTCAAGAAAGTTCTTAGAAAGGAATTGGATACGAGGAATGGAAAAGGGCCTAAAGTTCAAACAGAAAAAGAAGAAACTGAGGAGGAAGAAGAGGAAAAAGAGGAAGAAAATTAGTCTTGTTTATTGGGCTATAAAAACCAGGGAATATTGATTATCTTATCAGTTGTTCTCTCGACCACCCAACACGGTTTGTCTCCATGAGTCCGACCTTCTGTATAATCTGTCTTTCTTGCGGAGACAGACCGTGTTGCCGCACCCTGAAGGGTTGTCCTTCGGACAACATCGTGCTATTGCACGATCGAGAGCTATGCTCGAGAGATTTGAACGAATCGTCGTTCAAACTGATGTGCGGTTTGTTGGTCGAGGAACAAAAGTTTTGAAAAACGCCCTTTGCTCCAACCTGAAGGAAGGAGTTTG
>CAYYPF010000090.1:0-4940 GCA_964473475.1 Microcaldota archaeon
TCATTGGGAAATTATTCTGTGTCTGAATTATTGGATCTTATAAAAGAACGGTTTCCTGAGTTTACCCCTATTCAGAAGAATGCAATTCCAAAGATTCTTCAAGGAGGAAATGTGCTGGTTATTTCCCAAACTGGTTCTGGAAAAACTGAGGCAGCATTACTTCCAATTCTTGAGAAAATAAATAAAGGGGAAAAAGGGATTCAGGCATTGTATATTACTCCACTTAGAAGTTTGAATAGAGATCTGAAAGAGAGATTTAATTGGTGGTGTGATCGGCTTAGTATTTCACATGCAGTAAGGCATGGGGATACTACCCAAAGTGAAAGGGATAGCCATAGGAGAAATCCGCCTCAAATAATGCTTACAACAATTGAGAGCTTGCAAGCACTTCTTCTTGGAAGGGTAATGAGAAGTTATTTGAAGAATTTAAAATTTGTAATTCTAGATGAAATCCATGATGTAATGGATAATAAGAGAGGAGCTCAGCTTTCACTTGGATTGGAAAGATTAAATGAAATTGCCCAATTCCAAAGAATAGCCCTTAGTGCTACAGTTTCAAATGAGCAGGATGCAGCTGGAATTGCATTTGGAGATAGGCCTTACTCAATTGCAAAGGAAGAGAAAAAGAAAGAAATGAAACTCTCAGTAGAACTAATTGAGGAACAGGAAAAAAGAGTAAAAAGAATCAGGGAACTTACTAAAAAAGAAAGAACAATTATATTTGTAAATACAAGAAGCACTGCTGAGGAATTAGGAGCAACTCTTAAGGAAGAGGGATTTCTAGAAGTTCATCATGGTTCTCTCTCAAAAGAAAGTAGAATTGAAGCTGAGGATAAGTTCAAAAAGGGAGAAACAAGAGCAATAATTGCTACAAGCTCATTGGAATTAGGAATAGATGTTGGGGATGTTGGACAAGTAATTCAGTACTGCTCTCCAAGAACAGTTTCTAGGATTGTTCAAAGAGCTGGAAGAAGTGGGCATACTCTGAGTGGAATTCCAAGAGCAGTAATAGTTGTTCCGGATTTTGATGATTATTTAGAAGCAGAAGCAATTATTTCTTTTGCAGAGGAAGGGTGGTTGGAGAAAAAAGAAGGGGAAAAAGGAGCATTGGATGTAATTGCTCATCAGTTAGTTGGACTAGCAATGGAAAAAGGACAAGTAATGCTTAAGGAAGCACATAAAATATTCCAAAAAGCTTATTCCTATGGAATTCCTTTAAGTAAGTTGAAATTAATTGCACTTCAATTGAATGCAGAGAGAATGATCTTCTTTGATTTGAAAATTGCAAATGATGAGATTAAGGAAGCAGAGGATTATAGAGTAAGAATAACTAGAAAAGGACGAGAATATTATTATTCAAACTTGAGTACTATTCCTAAGCAAAAAAGATTCATTGTAAAGGAAATAATAAACCAGAGAATAATTTCAAACTTAGATGAGAAATTTGTAAGTGGATTGGAAATTGGAACGTGTTTCCTATCTAAAGGACAGGCTTGGAGAGTAGTTGAATTAGAGAATGATCAAATTTTAGTGGAAAGGGGAGCAGAGAGTGATATTTTAATTCCTTCTTGGGTTGGGGAGGATATTCCTGTTCCTTTTGAGATTGCACAATCAGTAGGAAAATTAAGAAAAAGTAGTAAGAAGGATGAACTATTTGATGATAAACATATAATCGTAGAATCAGCTGGAGAAATAATTGTACTCAATGGGTGCTTTGGGACTAAGGTGAATGAGGGATTGGGAAGAATACTTGCATACAAACTCTCAGAAAAGATTGGGGAGAGTGTGCAGATGGTTTCTGATCCATATAGAATAATTCTAAGAGCTCCGTATGAGATAAAAAAAGAATATGTAATTGAGTATTTGAAAAAAATTGGAGATGTGAGATCCCAATTAGAAAGGAGTTTAGCTTATTCTCATTTAATGAAATTGAAATTTTTGCATGTGGGAAGATTGTTTGGATTATTTGAAGAGGAGGCAATAGTTGGGCATAGATTTATTGAAGCACTAAAAAATAGTGTAGTTTATGAGGAAACAATTAGGGAAATATTTTTTAGGTATTTTGATGTTGAGAGAACCCAGGAAATTTTAGATGGGATTCATTCTGGGAAGATTAAAATTGTGAGTAAAGAAGGAAAAATATCTTATTTTGGAAAATTAGGATTGGAAAAGTTCTCTGGAAGGGAATATTTAGGTGCATTTGAACCTCGGGAGAAAATAATTGAGGCATTTAGGACTAATGCAAACAATAAGATGCTTGAGATGGTTTGCGTAAATTGCGGAACACCCAGGTATATTTACTTGGGTGGAGCTCCTGAACTTGGATTCAAATGTGGAAAATGTGGAGGAGCTTCCTTAAGCTTGAAATTAAGGGGAGAAAAGGAAAGGGAACATGCAGCTGCACTAATTAGAAATTATGGAAAAAAGGCCTTAATTGCAATTAGTACGTATGGGATTGGGCCAGAAACTGCTGAGAGAATTCTTAGAAAATTGCATAGAAAAGAAGAGGATTTCTACTTGGATATAATTGAGGCACAGAAGAATTTTGTAAAGAATAAGAAGTATTGGAAAGTTCAATAGTTGAACCATTATTTCAAGTATTTTATATATATTTTGAAGAACTTTTCATGCGTTTCTTTTAATCGCTCATACAATAATCGCTCAAGAGTTATTGATCTTCCATTATCTGAATCCTCTAATGCATTGAAATAGGAAATTCTCTGGGTTTTGCGTATTATTATTGGTGGATAACCTGCATTTACAAGAATAACATTCATTAAAAATCTTCCAACCCGTCCATTTCCATCCTCAAATGGATGAATACTCTCAAAATGACCGTGGAACTTGGCAGCTAATTGGAGTGGATGCATCTTGCCCTTATTCTTCTCAAACCAATTGAACAGTTCCTTCATTGCAGTTGGAACTTTTTCCGGTGAAGTAGTTACGACTTCTCTATACTGAATATAATTCGGAACAGTTTTATATCCAGTTGGAATTTGCATGTCTTTTACTAGCATTGTATGCATCTTAAGAGCATTTTTTTCAGTTGCTTTGAATTTTTTCTTTAAAATTAAATCAACAACTTCCCTGGAATTCCTGGTTTCGTATATTTCCCGCAGGCTCTTGCCTTTTATGCTTGTGTTTTCATGAAGCACCATTGCAACATCCTTTAGGGTAAGGGAATTTCCTTCTATTGCATTGGATTCATAAGTAAAATTTACAGTAAAACGATCAAAAAGATCCTTTAATTGAGCTGGAGAAAGTTTTTTGAGAATTTTTTTATATTCAATGCGCATTTTTTCCATTCTTTCCAATGCATCTTCCTGCGGAAGATTAAATTGAGCATAATTTTTTTGAGCATATTTGGATAGGAGTTCGATTTCTTTTTGTTCGAAATAAGAATTGAATTCTGGATTATTTAGTTCTGAGGGCTCTTTTATGATCTTGCTAATGATTCTTACGCTTCCATCTGGCAGACGAATAGATTTTTCTACGTAAAGGTAGTATTTTCCTTTTATTTTCTTCTTAGACAAATGGACCATGATAATAGTTAACGTTACAGATATTTAAATCTTTCTATTTTGTAACGTTAACTAAAAGACATATGGTTATGCTTTTTTTTATTGGCGCTCTCCTAACCTCGATCCCATCACCGTCATCATCTCTAAAAGCAATTATCACTACTTGGTCTTTATCATTCCAATTCAATGCCTTTGCCTCTTTTGTTATAAAAATAGCCAAACCTGTAGCCCACGGCACAATCTTTTTTACATTCATGGTCAAGATTTCTTTTTTATCAGCCATGAACAGATGTATTTAAATTTTGGTATTAATAGTAAATACTTAGTATATTAATTATAGGTGCTGGAATGGACAAAGAAAAAATAAAGATTGGGATTAAAGAATTAATTAGAAAAGGATACTCGGTAATAGAAAGCTCAGATGGGGGATATCTAATAGAAAAAGACTCATTTTGGGGCGTATTTTCATATTACACTAATTCTGGTACAGAACACTCACATATGAAATGGGGAAGAACTATTCTTCTCATGCTAATATATGGTTTGGGTTTGTTGGGAATTTTATACTGGTATGCTATCAAAAAATCAAACCTAAGGAAAGACGTAGTAATAATCCTACCTCCTACGAATTGAGGGATTAAAATGCAAAAAAGATTATTTGTAATTAGCTTAATTTTTATGTTGTTTTTGGCAGGATGCACTTCAAATGGAGAGGTAACTAAAGTAGATGATGTAGATTCTACTAAAACAAGCAATGAAGATGTCTCTGCAAATGAAAATGCAGATACTAACGAAGGGGATTCTGGGGATCAGGTTACTACTGAAGAGACTGAAAATGTAAAGACTTATGAGGTCGCAAATGTTGGGGAAACACTCACTGATGATAAATTAAAGATAACCCTAAATAGCGTAGAGTACATGGAAACAATACCTAATGAAAATGAATTTCTAATTGAAACTACTGAGACTGGAAAAACATTTGTAATTACAGATGTAACAATTGAGAATGTAGATAATGAGGCTACTAGCATTAGTAGTTTAATGCAGTTTGAAGTAAAGGATAGTGTAGAGGGATATAAATACGAATCGGATATGATGGCAACGATCAGTTTGGACCAACAAGTTGATGGAACATTACAACCAGGAGATAAAATAAGAGGAAAACTCGCCTTCCAAGTACCGTTAGATGCAAAAGAGCTACAGCTAGTATTTACATTTGATTTTATTGGAAAAACACAAGCCAAATTTAATTTGGAAAATGCAGAATAATTCAATCTTGACAAAGAGATTATAATTTCCCAACTGCAACTCCTTTTACTAAAAGATGCTTGTACTGTTCCTTTTTCTCAGGATATATTTTGTCTATTCTTCTAAACCTATTTGAATAATGCCTGTAAGCCTTAATTGCAGCTGCATAAG
>CAYYPF010000091.1:0-4924 GCA_964473475.1 Microcaldota archaeon
AGGGCCATGAGTTGATAATCAGTAATCACCAGACTAGAGTCAAAACCCTTTAGCTGTTTTCTTGACTTGTTTTCCCCTCCAACCTCTACAACCAAATGTTTTTCTCCTTTTCCTAAAATATAATCTGGAGATTTCTTCTCTCCCTTTATTGTATTGACATTCCAACCTCTTTCTGAAAAGCCAAATACTGCCAGTTCTTCCCGTATTGCCCCCTTATCTGGTTCAATTCCCAACTGTTGGCATACCGCAAACCGCATATTCGGATGGAAAAAGAGCAATTTAGGCTCTGACCTTACAAGTGCATTCCCTCGTGCAAATGGACGGATAATTCTAATAATCTCCATTCTTTCAAGAGCATCAATTATTTCATATACTACTGTTTTTGAAACACGAAGAGTAGAAGAAAGTGAGGTTATGCTCAACTCTCCTGGTTTTGAGGTTGCAAGGAAAATTATAAGGTTTTCCATTGCAAATATTTTTTCCTTAGATAATTTCAGGAAGAATACTGCATCTTCCCTTATTGATTTTTTTATCGAATAATATATTGCTTCTAGGGATTTATTCTCTTCCAGTCCTATTGAAAGGGGAAAGCCCCCAACTTTAGTGTAAGTGTAAAACTCCCCCTCAAGAATCGGATTAGAAGCTATAAATGCAATAGATTTATCCTTGTCCAGCCATTCCTCCTTAGCAACTATAGTTTCTCCTGTTTTTATAGTTATATATTCACTAAAATTCATTGGATGAAGGCAGATTAATTCTTCTCTCCGTTCAGGAACCAATGCAAGCGGTGCGCTTCCACTGGCAACAATTTTAAGGTTTGGGTTCTCATCATGGAGGGCCTTTATTTCTGCCCTCCAGTTCGGGTAAGTATGTATCTCATCTATGAATAAGAGCAGGTATCCCTGTGTTATTGCATCTCTTCCGGAATTGTAAACTCCATGGTTTTTTATTGCCGGACTATCTGCAGAAAAATAAACTGCTTTTGTAGAATTATGAGCAAATGAATGTAGCATTGCAGTAGTTTTTCCAACTCCTCTAAACCCACGCAGAATTTTTATTCTCAATCCAGAATTCAGTGAAGATATAATTGCCTGTACTACTGAGCGTTTCCTCAAATTTTCAACTGACTTTGAGAGAGACAATGAAAGCATTCTCAATTGTTCAAGATTTAAGTTATTATCCATAGTATGTATTTCAACCGAAATATTTTTAAACTAGTCGCATTTGCGACCATTTTCAGCTTATTTTGGAACTTTTTGCGACTAGTTATGTTATTTTCAAATCCAGAAATCCCACTGATCTACTCTGTTGCATAACTCAATACAGTTGTCTTTAATTGTTCTTTAATTTACCATCCCCGTGGCCTTTATTTATAATTCAAACTCTGGCTTAGGGTTTAAAAGGATTATTCAACAGAGTAGGCAAATGCAAAGAATAAATAGAAAAAGGTAAGAATTCTCTAAATTTGTTTCCAACTGGCAACAGAATTACCTTATTTTTATGCCCAAGTGGAAACAAAAACCAGTATTATTAGTAAAGCAGCCCAAAAACATATAGAGGAATCTCATTTTTTCCTACAGAGAGTGATTCCTTTACAACATATGTATTCTTCAATCCCTTTAACTGGGCATGGCCTTTACACTCTCCCCCTATTTCAAAGATGTTTTTCCCAACCACATAATCAGGTATTTTCTTCCCAGCTTCTTTGAAGTATTTTGCTTCAGGTACATGGTGGATGAAAAAATCCTCCCTAAGTGCGCCAGATTCTATTTTGACCCCAAAATATTCTCCGAGTGCTGTCCTGAACGAAAGGGGAAGCAAGACCTTGCATTCCCCGCGTATTGCCTTATGGCCTGAGCCGTAAGGAGAAACAATAGAGAGGATTCCACTGAGTGAGAGCAGCCTTATAAGTTCTATTGCAAACTTTACTGATCTTCCCATTGAGTTGGCAATTGAATTATAACTCACTTCCCCGGGTTTCGAAGATGCCAGGAACTTCAATAACTTAAATGTACTATCAATATACGTAATATCTATGCTTTTTAGAGGCAAAAGATCATGGTAGACTATCCGTTCAATTATACCGTTGTATGTTGCAGGACCTTCAAAAAAAGCAGCAGGAAGTCCGTATTTTTGCATAAATTCAGGATAGAGGTTTATGAATGGCGCTATTTCTTTTGAACATACGAACCTGTCTTCAATCAATTCCTCAATTGTTCTTTTTTTCAGAAGTGCAGAAGTTTTGAGATAAATATACTCTCTGAAAGAAAATGGTCTTAATTCTTCGAGCTGTGCTCTTCTCGCAAGTTCAGAGGATTGCAGTGCAAGACCTATTGCAGAGGAACCAGTAACCCTTATTTTTACCTTGCTCTCATCGTAAAATAGTTTAAGGTCTGCAGGCCAATTAGTTAAGACCTGTATTTCATCTATTCCAAATACCGTAATGCCTTGGCTATAGGCGTAATTCAGTACTTCATATAATCCATACCCTGATTTAAGGAGGAATTCCCCATTCAGGTACATTCCTTTTTCTGACTGTTTTATCATTTCCAAAAGAAGCGAGGATTTTCCAACCCCTCTCAAACCTTTTATTGCAATAACTAATTTTGAATCAAGTGTTTTTTCAAATAATTCTGCTGATGCTGGCCTGAGTGTCGGAACTGCCTTTTCCCTTATGACTCTCTCGGAATAAGAGAGTAATTTTGTAAATGCTTCCTCTTCCATGAATTACATATGTACAATTAACTTTAAAAACGTTCCCTATTGGCAACAACTTTAGCCTATTTTTATGCCCAAGTGGAAACAAATGATCTATTAAAGAGCTTAAAAGGATTCCTTTATAAACCCTACCACCCATAGTTTAACACATATATTAGAGGTATAATTATGTCCACGAAAAGAATTCATCAACCAAGAAAAGAAGTTGTTGTAGTTAGAAATTTATCCGGAGTATCTGGCTTAAGAGTAGGTTTCCATAGAGGCCATGATGTAATTATTGAAGGCAGAAGTCCTTTAAGAGCACTTACTCCAAGTGAGAGCGAGGGATTAAAATCCAGCTCATCTGTAACTGAAATAGATGCAAAAGGAGGAGTTCTTTTACCTGGTTATCATAACTGCCACTACCATACTATTTATGCACTTCTAGGATATTTTGATCCTATTTATTCAATTTTTAGAAAAACAACTAAACAAGAAGTTCTTGAAGCACTTAAGACTGATGTTCCTTCAAGAAAGGAAATGGGAAAAGGCTTAATTTTAGCATATGGTTTAAACACAGTAAAAGTTCAAGATCTTACAAGGGAAGATTTAGATGCAATAGAAAGCCAGATTCCAATGATTGTTTTTGATCCCTCTTACCACGGAGCAGTTGTAAACACGGCTGCACTGAAATTAATTCAAGAAAAATCTGGAATAAGAACAAAAGAAACAGGACTGCCAGTTGCTGGAGAACTTAGGGCAAATGGCCAACTAACTGAAGATTATGTATTCATTGGCTTTACTTTGATGGATGATAAGTTTGGTTCTGATGTTCATTCTGCTGCTCAAAAAGAAGCAGAAGTAATTTATGCTTGGATGAAAGAACAAGTTAAGATTGGAATTACTCTAATGCATGATATGGCTGTATTTACTCCAGTTCATGCACTTGCAATCATGCTTGCATCAGAAAAAGGGGAGAGAGAAATGGGAATTGCATTCCCAATTGAAAAAATGTATTTTAAACCAGAGGCATTGCAAGCAATTTTCAGAAACCCAGAATACAGCGATATTGCAACAAGGGTTAGATCTCAAATTGGTCGTGGTGCTATTGGAATAAAATTACTTGCAGATGGTTCATTTGGAAGCTACACGGCCCTATTAACTGGCAGATATTTAGATATTCCAACCATGGGAAGTGAAGTTGATTCTATACATAAGTGTTATGATGCAATACTATTAGCCTCACGCAATGGAATATCTGATGTTCGAATGCATGCCATAGGAAATGCAGGAATAATGCATGCTCTTATAGTCCTGGCTGCTGCAAGAGAAGAACTAGGGAATAGAGCTTCCTTAGGGATAGAGCACTTTGAGCTTTCCAATTATCCAGGTATTTTATCACAAACTAGGGATTTAGGAATAGTTGTATGTTCACAACCAAACTTTGGAGAAGATATTCAGAATTACAAGGACAGACTTGGAACGCGAGTAAGGGATATAAATCCTCACAGATCAATTCTAAATATGGGAATTCCTTTAATTACTGGAGATGATGGAATGCCAGCATCTGCATTAGGAACAATCCATGATTTTACTCATCACCCAGTTGCAGAACAAAGATTATCTTTGAGAGAAGCAATTGCAATAGCTTCCAGAACTGAGGTGTATGGACCAGCTCCATCAAGTGTTGATGGATTAATGGTTGTAACTCCAGAAGCATTTTCTAAATTAGATTCAACTGGAAAACCAGAAGAGCAAATAAGGGCAGAAATGAGCAATATTTGGGAAGCTTCTACAGAACTTAACAAGGCAGTAACCCACATAATAATTAGCGGAAAAGTTATGTAATCTTTTCAATAGTTTCTTTTTTTCTTTTTGTTTTATTTATATTCCAATTACTCAAACAACCAAGCAAATATTCCCATAGTTGCATATACTGACTTATCCATTACTTCATAGGAAATTAATCTAGGATCATCATCCACGTTTTTTTCTGCAGCTAATCTTCCATCAGTTAATGCCCGTGGCATACAATAAGCAAATAATGCATCTTTTCTTAGTTCTCTAATCATCTGTTTGTTCAATGGAGTATATTTTTTATTGAATTCATTTACTACATTCTCATCTGCTCCTTTCACAGGCAATCCTTCAGCTACAAAAAGAAAATCAACCTTTTTTACAAACTCTCCAAATTTTCCTTTTGAAAACTTACCCCCATTCTTTTTTA
>CAYYPF010000092.1:0-4918 GCA_964473475.1 Microcaldota archaeon
TTCTTTCTAAGTCCATCCCAATCGCAGCAAGCTGCGGGGAATTCAAGTATTAAACATGCCTCTGCGATACATCTGTGAAAACAGCTCATGGTCTACAAGACCAGATAGAACACTGAAAATGTCTGGCATAACATCTGCAGTTACAAAAGAACCTGCATTACTCAAAGAATGAAGAGCTACTAAAACTCCTCTTGCTGCGTATTCTCTTAAGAGATAATTCTTGATAATTGAATCTAAATAACCAACATCGCGTGCATCTGAACATCGCAACTTCACAAGACCCCAGGCTTCTGTTATCTTAATATCTTCTCGGCCAGTAACTAATGGAACATAAAAATCAGTTCCTTGTCTGCTCCATCCATTAATATCAAAATGCCACATAAATATTCCTCTTTTATATACAGCTAAGCTTTCATGAATTGATTCATATAAGAATAGATATGGAAATCTTTAAAAATACATCTTTTACGACTTTTTTAATTGAATAATTACATTATTCCTTGGGAATACCATCCTAAATAAGCAATTAAAAAGAATTTTCCAATCTTTCCAATTGCACAGGCAAGCAAGAACTGCCAGAGCGGCATTTTAATTGCACCTGCAGCGATTCCTGCAAAATCAAATAGAGGATTTGGAATGAATGCAAGAAATAGTATTGTGAAGAAACTGTTTTTTCTGAGCATGTTTTTGTATTTTTTAAATCTTGGACCTTGTCTTTTCTTAAGTAAATCAACTACTCCTGAACCAGCAAAATACCCAGTAAGCTCTCCAAGTGCTGCACCTATTCCAGAAACAATTCCAAGAATTACGGGATTAAGAAGCGTGCCCAATTGCAAAACTGCCAGCCATCCTGGGGCAGGAATTATTAGAGTAGCAGAAGTAAGTAAGGAAATTAGAAATGCACCTAAATATCCAAGTGAGGAATAGTGCTCGATTTCACTTGAGAAAAATAGAATAACTAATGTAATGAGCACTGCTGAGATCAATTGAATTAATGGTTTCTTTTCTACCATATACAGAACCAAATAAGTAATGCCAATTTAGTATTTTTAAGGTTATCCTTGGTTCTGTATGGATTGAGGCAATTGTTATTGACTCAAGATAATTTAATTTGTAAGAGATAATTTAAAATACAATTGCAATGTTTCTAAAGAAATTTTTTGAGTAAGACTACGGAGAATAAAAAAAGAAAAATGGACATCAGCTTGAACGACGATTCGTTCAAGTCTGTCCATTCGCTTTGCTTATGGACACAAGGGGAAACTCACTGTCTCGCGTCTTGTGTTTTCTGTCTTGAGTCCTGTTTTGCAAGACTCGAGACTCTAGACTCAAAACCAGATTTGAACCCCCGGCCTCCCGCGTGCAAGGCGGATGCTCTACCATTACTCACTTGAAAAGTAAATCTTTTCAAAATTCTGAGCTATGTGCCCATGACTAGAATATAAGCAAACAAAAAAAGGGCAGGATAGTATTTAAAATCCTTCTCTTTCTTATATGCCCAAAACAGTTTGGAACAGTTTGGTGATTAGCATGAAGTTTTTTAGAATTCAAGATGAAGATGATGATGATGAAGACGTCGAAGATGAAGACGACGACTGGGAAGATGAAGATTGGGAAGATGAAGAAGATTAAGCTGAGATAGATTCAATAAATACAGCCAATGAATCCTTCTGATGTTTTGTAAGCTCCCAACTATCTTTGAGCACGACATCATAAAAGTCTTTTAACATTGATTTGAATTTTTTCTTGTTTTTTTCATAAGATTTTTTCATATAAATTCTTGCTTTGTGATCGTCCAGGAATACGTGGCATACTCCGATATAAAAACAAACTTCGGATTCTTCTTTAAAATGAAGTGCACGATTAAATTCATGTATTGCATTCTCAAACTCAAGCATTTCCAAAAAGGTTATTCCTTTTAGTTTGTGATACTCAAATCTATTCCTTATTGAGATTGCCTTTTCAAAACATTCAAGAGCATAATGGTAGTTTCTCGCACGCAGGGAAACAATTCCCCTATAATACCAGCATATGTGATCTTTGTTATCCTGTCTTAAACATTGGTCCAGAACCTTTCCTGCTTCCCTATATCTTTTTGATTTTATAAGTTCAAGCCCTTTTTCCCTAGAATCCATAAAGGAATTCAGTACAGATAGTTTAAATAATTTATGAATGAAGAGTATACAGAAGGTTTAAATATCCTTTGGTATAAAGTTGTAATGTGTGGTTTATATTATGGAAGAACAACTAGAAAAAAAGAAGAAGGGAGCAAAGGAATTAGGAATTCCTGTAATTGAGATTCCTAAGATAATTCCTAGATTAGCCCAAGATTTGCACACCCCATCTATACGGGAGGTTCTTGCAGAACTAGGAAGGAATGAGCATAGAGATGAAGAGCAAACAAAAAGACATTTGGGAGAAGGACATTCAAGCCGCATACAACATGTTTACCTTGTATCAATTGATCAATTGAAATTATTAAGTAGAAACCATCGTATTCTATACCCTGATATTTCTAAGAATTTAGTAGACTCAGTTCAAGACCTTGCATAAATTGGTTTGAGAACAAATTTTATTATTGAAAAGTACAACCAGCACAAACAATAACCTTCTTAAATATAAATACCAAATTATTTTTGTGATTCTCATGGAAATAGTTGAAAAATTTGCTTCGTTCTTTAGAGTATTGAAACTAAGCAACTTGGAAAAATTTATAGAAGAACAGAAAAAATCAAAAAAGGAAGTTGGGTATAAAACTTCTGCAATAAATATTGTAATTGTCTCAGTAATATCTGCAATTCTTACTATACTTTCACTATTTTTTATTCAGCCTTCTGCACAAAAAAAACTGCTTGAAGTAGCACAGGAAAGCGGAACCGCAGAACAAATAGAACAATTCAAGCAATTAATAACCCAGCAAACAGCAATGCGACAGGGCATTACCATTGAGGGAGTGGTTATACGTTTAGCTCTTCAGGTTGTAATGTTTTTAGTGTACTTCTTCATACTTCAAGGACTGATTTATTACATAAGTTCATTTATTGGCGGAAAAGGAACACTCAAGAAACAAACATATGTATTCTCAGTATTGTATGCAGGATTATTCATAGTACTTTCATTATTCCCAATCGCAGTATTGCTGACTATAATGGTTTCGCCACTTGTTGCAATAGTTCCAATGCTTCTCTATTATGCAGCACTAGTTTATGGATTTTATTTAACATATAAATTAGTTCGCGGAGTTCATGAATTGGATATGCTCAGGGGGGCTGGAGTTATTATAATTGCAGGAATAATTTTATTCTGGATAAGCACAGTTATGGATTCCATTTCAATATAAATTTTCCCTTATTTTTTCTTTCTTTTTTTCTATTTTTTATTTGTTTTTCATTTATAAATTTTATTCTACAAACCAGTCATATGAAAGTAATTGCTGATTTGCACATTCATTCAAAATATGCAAGAGCTACGAGTCCTAGTTCAGATTTGGATGGGCTTTCAGAATGGGCAAAAATTAAAGGAGTAAATGTACTTGCAACTGGGGATTTTACCCATCCATTATGGTTTAAGGAATTGAAGGAGAAATTGAACAATATAAATGTGGATACTGGATTGTATGGATATAATGGGGCTAATTTTATAATCAGTGGGGAGATTGCACTTTTTTATAGAGTGAAAGGAGAAACAAAACGAATTCATATTGTACTCGTATGCCCAAGCTTTGAGGTTGCAGAACAGGTTAATGAATATCTTGCAAAAAAAGGAAATCTTGAAGCAGATGGAAGGCCGATTTTTTCTTTCCAGCCAACAGAATTAGTGGAAACTGTAAAGGGAATTTCCAAAGAGGTATTTGTAATGCTTGCACATATTTGGACTCCCTGGTTTTCTATTTTTGGATCAAAATCAGGGGTAAATTCAATTGAAAAGGCATTTGAAGATCAAACTAAATACGTGGATGCATTGGAGAGTGGTTTAAGTAGCGATCCGAAAATGAATTGGATGGTCAGTTCTATAGATAAATATCCTTTAGTTTCAAATAGCGATTGCCATTCTCCTCAGAAAATTGGAAGGGAAGCAAATCTTCTAGAGTTAGGAGAATTATCTTACAAGAGATTAACTAGTGCAATAAAAACTGGGAAGGGATTCTTAAAAACTTATGAATTTTATCCAGAAGAAGGAAAATATCATTTTGATGGGCATAGGAATTGCGATGTGGTTCTTTCTCCTGAGGAAACTAGAAAGTATAAGGGAATTTGCCCGGTTTGTAAGAAGGAACTTACAATTGGAGTTTTGAATAGGGTGTATGAACTTGCAGATAGAAAATATGGGGAGGAGAAAAAGAATTCGATTCCATTCAAGTATATTGTTCCTTTGGATAAATTACTTGCAAAAATTCTTAAGAAAAGTGAGATGAGTAAGGGAGTGAAAGAAGAATATATGAGAATTGTAAAATATTTTGGAAGTGAGTTTGCAGTTTATGAAGCAAGTGAGGAGAAACTCTTACTTGCAACCAGTAAGGAAATTGCTGAGGGAATTTCCCTAGTGAACAAAGGAAAAATTCATTGGAGACCTGGGTTTGATGGAGAATTTGGGGATTTTAGTTTTGAGAAAAAAGAAAGGAAACTGGAACTAAGTAAAGATCAGAAGACTTTGATGGATTATTGATTACTAATTGTTGCAAATTAACTGAAAGCAAGGTTTATAAACAATATTAGACAAAAATAATAACAATGAGAACTAGAACAAAACTTAGAGAACTAGGAACAACGCTAAGAACAGGCATTTCTCATTTCGTTAACGAAGTTAGTTTTAAAAGAGTAAAAAGAAGGAGTATTGAAATTGATGGAAAAAAAGTGACGTTTATTGGAGTAGTACATACTAGAAGAACATTTGAAAAACATAAAGGTCTTTTTGAACA
>CAYYPF010000093.1:0-4871 GCA_964473475.1 Microcaldota archaeon
GATATTCCAAAGGGAACAACAATAACAAAAGATATGCTTATTATAAAAAGGCCGGGAACTGGAATTCCATCAAACTATCTTGGTAGAATTATTGGAAAGAAAACAATAGAAGATATTGAAGAAGATAAGGTAATCTCTACGGAGATGATAGAATAATGAAAGAAAAAATTAAAATAATCCGAAGTGCTGTAGGCAGTATGCCTTCATGGGGCATAATAGAAGAATTACAAAATGCTGGGGTAGAATCAATAGGAATAGATTCAAATCCACTTTCTTTTGGTTTATATCTTTTGAAAAAAAGTTATGTTGTTCCAAATGGTGATGACCCAAGTTTTATTAGAGAAATACTAAAGATAATTGATATAGAAAAACCAAATGCAATTCTTTCTGGTCCAGAAGAGGAGATTCTAACCTTATCTAAAAATAAGGAGAAAATTGAGGAGAAAGGAACTTTACTATTGTGTCCGGATTATAAATATGTCAAAATTTGCGCAGATAAAAAGGAAACAAATAATTTATTCAAAAATATTGGAATACCAATTCCAGAAATTTTCACTAATGTTGAATCTGTGAAATTTCCTTGCATAGTAAAATCAAGATTTGGAAGAGGAGGTTTGAATATTTACATAGCAAACGATAATAATGATTTAAACTTTTATCTTAAAAAAGTTAATGAACCAATAATTCAGGAGTTTGTTAATGGAGAGGAATATACAATAGATGTTTTGGCCGATAAGGAAGGGAATGCCCTATCAATAGTTCCTAGATTAAGATTAAGTGTAGAATCAGGAATTTCAGTAAAGGGCAAAACTGTTTATGATCTAAAAATGATAGATTATTGTAAAAAGATTGCAAAAGAACTAAAGCTTTTCGGACCTTCTTGTATTCAATGCATAAAAAATCATGAAGGAGTTAAATTTATTGAAGTAAATACTAGGTTTGGTGGTGGTTCTATCTTATCAATCAAAGCAGATCCAACAATTATACTCAACCTCATAAGGCTTATAAAAAATGAAAAAACAGAACCAAGTAATAGTTTCAAAGAAAACCTAATTATGTTAAGATATCATTCGGAGGTTTTTATACAAGAGAAAAAAATAAAAAGAGAATAAAATGAAATTAAATGGAAAAAAGATATTAGTAACTGGTGGAGCAGGATTCATAGGAAGTCATATCTGTGAAAGATTAATAAAGGAAGGGTCAGAGGTTACTGTTTTAGATAATTTTTCTACAGGAAAATTAACTAACTTAGAGAAGATAAAAAAAGATATAGAGATAATTAAAGGCAAGGTACATAATTATGAAGATGTTTTTAAAGCAATAAAAAAATGCAATATTGTTATTCATGAAGCATTCCCCTACGGAAAGTCTGGAATGGGACTTGAAGAACAATATATTGAAGATGGAGTGATTGGCACTTTTAATATATTAAAATCTGCAGTTAAAAATAAAGTAGAAAAGGTTGTAAATGTTTCATCTGTAGCAGTATATGGAATAACAAAAAACTTACCAGTAAGAGAAACCAGTAAAATAAACCCTTTTCTACCATATGGTGTAACTAAATATGCAGGAGAATTATATTGTAAAAGCTTTTCAAAAATGTATGGCTTAGAAACAGTAAACCTAAGGTATTTTTATGTATATGGCCCAAGATATGCACAATTTGATCATAGTGCGATAGTTAATTTTCTAAATCGTGCAATAGAAGGTAAACCTTTACTGATATACGGAGATGGCTCACAAATCAGAGATTATACTTATATTAGTGATGCTGTTGAAGGAACATTATTGGCAGCGATGAAAGAAAATACATTTGGATCAACTTATAATATCAGTTATGGAGAAGGCATAACAATCTTAGAGTTAGCTAACAAAGTTGCAGAAGTTGTAGGTAAGAAAATTGAGGTTAAATTTGCAGGAAATAAAGAACTTAAATATTGTGATGAATACACCCTCATCCCAGCAGGTCTTACAAAAAAAGTAAAAAACAAATGGATTGATGAAAGAAATTATGTTTCAGATATATCAAAAGCAAAGAAAGAATTAAATTATACTCCAAAAGTTAAAATAGAAGAAGGAATCAAAAAAACTCTTGAATGGTTAAATTCCTTAAAAGGTGTAGAAATATGAAAAGAAAAATAGTAGTAGTTACTGGTTCAAGAGCAGATTATGGATACCTAAAACCATTAATGAAAAAAATTGAAGAAAACAAAAAATTAGAATTATTAGTATATGTTACAGGTATGCATCTTTTAAAAGAGTATGGGAACTCTATTCAAGAAGTAAAGAAAGATAGATTTAGTATAACAAACATTATTAGTATGAATTTTAAGATAAATAACACAAATTTTGATATGGCTCTCTCAATAGGCAAGGGTATTGAGAGATTTGCAAAAGCATTTAATAAAGATAATCCAGATATTGTAGTTGTTTTTGGTGATAGAATTGAATCCTTTGCAGCAGCAATTTCTGCTTCATCAATGAATATCCCTCTTGCCCATATAGCAGGAGGAGAAGTTGGTTTAGGTGATGTTGATGATAATCTAAGACACGCTATCACAAAATTAGCACACTTACATTTCACTTCAACTAATTTGAGTAAAGAAAGAGTATTAAAACTTGGTGAAGAAAACTGGAGAGTTTTTAAAGTTGGTTCTTTGTTAGATACAATATTAAATAAAAAATTATTGACTAGAAAAGAATTATGTAGGAAATATAATCTCCCTGATAAACCTTTAATCCTTATATCTTATCATCCAATTACAACTGAGTGGAGAGATGCGAAAAGACAGACGAAATTAGTTATGGAATCTACTATTACAGTAGCAAATAAAGAAGATATGGAAATTGTAATTATATACCCTAACTCTTACCCCGGCGGATTTCAAATAATACAATCTATTAAAGATTCTACGCAGAAAAGCAAAAACATCCATATTTTTAAGAATCTTCCCCATCTTGATTACATCTCTTTAATGACCATTTCGTCGGTATTTGTTGGGAATTCAAGTAGTGGTATTGTAGAAGCCCCTTCTCTTGGAGTTCCGTATGTATGTATAGGAACAAGACAACAGGGAAGGGAAAGAGCAAAAAACGTGATTGATGTTGGTTACAGTAAGGATGAAATCACGGCGGGAGTTAAAAGAGCATTATCCGATAAAGATTTTTTAAACGCAGTAAAAAAATGTGAGAGCCCTTATGGAGATGGAGAGGCAAGTGAAAGAATTATAAAAGTATTAAGTGAAATACAAATAAATAAAAGATTGCTACAAAAGAAGATAACTTATTAAAAAGGTGAAGTGATATTATGGAAGAAAAATGGGATGATGTTTATAAAAAAGAATTTCGTGCAACATGGTATCCCATGAATGGTATGGTTAGATTTACAGCAAGATATTTAAAACGAAGAATGGGGATAGATCTTTATGATGTGAAAAAAGACATAAAGAAGATACTTGATGTCGGATGTGGAAACGGTAATCATGTTGTGTTTTTTGTAGAACAGGGATTTGATGTTTATGGAATAGATATTTCAAAGGAAGCCATAGAAATTGCGAATGCATGGTTGTTTAAAGAAGGACTAAAAGCAGATTTGAGAGTTGGAGATATAGTAAAATTACCTTTTGATGATGGATATTTTGACGTAGTTATTTCGCATGGAGTGCTCGACCATATCCCGTTCTCAAAGGCGAAAAAAGCTATGGAGGAAATCAAAAGAGTGTGTGTTCCTAAGGGATATATATATATAACTTTAAGATCTACGGAAGACTCGGAATGCGGGCGAGGCGAAAAAGTGGATAAAAATACGTTTGTATTGCAGGAAGGCTATGAAAAAGGAATAATCCAGCATTATTTTGACTTAGAAGAAATAAAAGAATTGTTCAAAGGATTCAACGTTTTTGACATAGAACTATACGAGGAAAAATTCCCTGCTGTATATTCGGTAGATAAATCCTTTTTGCAAAGTTCTAAGGGAATTAAAAAGTATATTGACCTTTCAAATCCAAATTTTAGTTTAAAACATTCGAGATGGTATATCGCTGCTGAGAAGGTGTAGACTTATGAAAATCCTAATAATCGCTCCGCATCCAGATGATGAAGTTTTGGGCTGTGGTGGAACAATAGCAAAACATGTAAGACAAGGGGATGAAGTCCATCTCTGTATAGTTACTAAGGGATATACTCCTGACTGGTCCAAAGAATTTATAGAGAATATGTCAAAACAGATTAAAAAATCAAACACCATGCTAGGTATTAAAAAAACTTATTTCTTTGATTACCCAACTGTGAAGTTGGATACAATCCCTCAAAAGAAATTAAATGAAGCAATTTCCAAGGTCGTGAATGATTTTAGACCGGATATTTTATACATTCCTCATAAAGGTGATTTAAACAAAGATCACCGTTTGATTTTTGAAGCATCTTTAATCGCCACTAGACCAATAAACCATAAAGTAAAAAAGATTTTATCATATGAAGTTTTATCTGAGACCGAATGGGGTCAGCCAATAGAGCCATTTATTCCAAATGTCTATGTAGATATATCAGGAACCTTTGATAAAAAAATAGAAGCTGTAAATGCTTATAAAAGTGAATTAAAACAATATCCCCACCCAAGGTCTTTAGAGATTATTGAGGCACTTGCTAAGAAAAGAGGTTCTGAAGTTGGAGTAAAATTTGCAGAGGCTTTTATGTTGATTAAGGAAATAACATAATCTAAATTAATAAATAATTTTCAAAAATGAAACCAGAATTCAAAAGATTTAATGATTTAAGGCCAGAAGATATCAACTTTGACTTCCATATCCACACAAACTATACAGATGGCCATTCAACTCCTGAAGAGATTATTGATAAGGCCATTCAATTAA
>CAYYPF010000094.1:0-4813 GCA_964473475.1 Microcaldota archaeon
TTTTCCTTATACTCTTCATAGGAACTTGCAAGGAAAAATGCTCTTTCATATTTCCTCTTAGCCTCATTTATCTTTACAACTACTAAACGATCAATTTTCTCTGGAGAGGAAATCTCTTTTGGATAAGGAACTCCTGCTTTTCTAAGAAGATCAAACTGATTATTCGGAACATCCCTTTCCTCAGCCCTTAAGAGCTTTCTATTTCCAAAAATTGGAATTGGAAACTTGTTCTCAATTGCATCATAGCCTACATAAACAGCAAAAGACCTATTTGGAACGAAAATTGCATTTTTTTTCTTCAAATATGAAATCGTCTGCTCTGAACAAATTTCAGAAAATTTACCCAGAAGAAGAACCTCATCAACTACTCCTACTTCCTTTGTTCCTCTTTTTCTGGTTTTATATGGGCCCAGGTAAGTATACTCCCTTCCCAGTTGGCAAACAACCAAAGATTTGAACCCTTCTTGCTTGGCACCTTCAGAAACATCCAATGCAGAATGGCTTCCTAATGTAGATATTATGTGCTTCATAAAATCATCCTCAACGTGAATAGGTAGTATACGTTAGATAGGTTTAATTTGATTGCTCTTTATCTAGAATAATATAATTGGGTGGTAGGAATAGAGGAAAGAACCATTAACCATCTGGCTATCATTCCTGACGGAAATTAGCATCTTGAAGATGCCACTGTAAACAGGAGATGGACAGAACAGCATAATATCTCTAAACAAGAAGGCTATGCAATAGGCATAAGGAAAATTGGGGATGTGCTCAAGTGGTGCAAGGAAGCAGATATTCATATGCTCACAATGTGGGGCTTTAGCTTAGAGAATTTTAACCGCGATAAGCAGGAAATAGGCGGATTATTTGAATTATTCAAGAAGAATTTAATTGAAGGACTTGGAAAAGAAGAAGAGAATAAGAAGGATTTACGAGTAAAATTCTTAGGAAGAATAAACTTATTCCCAAAAGAAATCCAGGGACTTATTTCAAAAGTTGAGAAACAGCTTTCTGGAAATAAAAAATACCAATTAAACTTATTGCTTTCTTATGGAGGACGGGCAGAGATAGTTGATGCAGTAAACTCGATAATCAAAAGTGGAGTAAAAGAAATAAGTGAGGAAACCTTTCCAAAATATTTATACACAAAGGATCTTCCAGACCCAGAACTAATAATTAGAACTTCTGGGGAGAAAAGATTAAGCGGGCTACTGCCTTGGCAAAGCACTTACTCTGAATTATATTTCTGTGAAAAACTATGGCCAGACTTTTCTAAGGAAGACTTTTTGGCTGCAGTAGATGATTATAAACATAGAAAAAGGAGGTTTGGAAAATAGTATTTGAGGAATAAGATGAAAATTATAAACAAAACAACTGGAAAAACAGTTGCTGAGCAATGTGATATTGCAGATACTTTTCTCTCTAGAGCAATTGGACTAATATTCTCTGGAAAAAAGGATAAGACTATTTGGTTCATATTCAATGATGAAAGAATCCAGCCTATTCACTCCTTATTTGTTCCTAGAGAATTTACTGCTGTGTATGTTAATTCAAAAATGAAAGTACTTGAAGTGTGGGAGAATGTACCTTATTTCAAATTATATTTAGCACCAAAAAAACCAGCTAAATACCTTCTGGAATCCTTTAAACTAAAATCAATTCCAAAGGTTGGAGACGTGTTATTATGCTTGGGTGGAAAATCTTAAAAGAAGGGGAATACAGGATAGATTTGCAGATAATTAGCAAAGAGGAAGAAGAAGTTATAGAACAAATAGAAAATTATTACAAGGAACATTCAAGAGAGAATAAAATTTCTGAAGAGGAAAGTGAAGAAACCCTTCGCGAACTAATTCTAAAACACTGTGAGAGTAAAGGCATTTACTTAGATTCTGATCAGGAGGCGTATTTAGTAAAATATGCAATTTTCCATATTCGGGGATTTATGTTTATAGAAGAACTTCTAAAGGATAAGGAAATTGAAGAAATTAGTATAATTGGACTGAATAAACCTGCGTATGTATTCAAGAGAAATAAGGGCTGGCTTTCAGTTAATGCAATGTTCACTAGTGAAGAGGCACTTAAAGATGTAATAAACAAGATGGGTAAAACCATTGGAAGAAGAATTACCTTACAGAAACCAAGAATAAATGCAATTCTTCCAGATGGCTCAAGGTTGCATGCCTCCCTTCCTCCGCTCTCTCAAGGAGAAATTACAATAAGAAGATTCAGTGAAAAACCATTCTCTCCAAAGGATATTCAAGTAAATAATACAATAAACCTTGAGGCCCTGGCTTTTCTTTCCTTAGTTATGCAATCAGATTCTTCTGTAATTATTGCTGGAAATACTGCAAGTGGAAAAACAACTACAATGAATGCGCTCTTTTCTTTTGTTCCAATGAATGAACGAGTAATTATAATTGAGGAAACTCCTGAAATAAACATTCCTCATCCCCACCAATTAAGGATGGTTTCAAATGAGGAAATGGAAATTGGACTTTCAGATTTAGTTTATGATAGCCTTAGAATGAGGCCAGACCGAACAATTATTGGAGAGGTTAGAAACAAGAAAGAAATTAGTGCACTTTTTGAGATTATTCTTTCTGGCCAAGCACGAGGAAGCTATGCAACTATTCATGGACAGAGTTTAAAGGAAACTATTCAGAGAATAAAATCCTTTGGAATTGAAGAAATGGATGTTGGGAGTATAGATCTAATTGTTGTCCAGAGAAGAATGCTCAAATACGATTCTAAGAAAAGAAAGAATGTTGAGCTTAGAAGGGTAGTTGAAATTGGTTCTCCAAAAATAAATTCTGGGGAGGCAATATTCAAGTACGATTACGGAACTGATTCATTGAAGTATAATCAAAAGAACCAATTTGAGAATCTTTTACAGGAAAGATTAGGCCTTTCTAAGAAAGAGTATTCAGAAGAATTTGCAAACAGGATAAAACTAATGAAGAATATTTCTTCTGGGTTTAATTCCTTCTTTTCAAAAATACAAAAAGAATTCTATGGGTTAAGATATGCTGGAGAAACTAAGGAAAAGAGAGAGGATGAAGAGGATTGAGAGCGAGCTCCCAATCTCCCTACGAATGCTTGGTATGCTAATCAACAGTGGTCTTGATTTTAATCGTGCATTGGAAGTGCTCTCGGAAGAGGAAGGGGAATTCCCAAAAGAAATTAAAGAAATTTTAAACAAAAATAATGAGGGAATTCCGATTAAAAGCTCCCTTGCTTCCTTTGCAAGAAAATATAATTCAAATAAAATCAAAAGGGCAATTGCACAGCTCCTAAGTGCATATGAACATGGTTCAAAAGGAAATGAGATAATTCGGATTGGAGACGAGCTACTTTCAATCCAAATGCATGAGATGAAGGAATATTCCTCCAGAGCTGCATTATTTGGGCTCTTATTCATTGTTTGTGCAGTAATTGTGCCCACATTTTTTATTGTAATTTCAATAATGGGAAAACAGGCATTTGGATTTAATATTTCAAAAGAAAATTTCATTCTTGGGTTTCTAGTTCTCATTCCACTTGTAAATATTTTAATCCTTCTATTCTCTAGAATTACTAGCCCTCCAAACTTAATGGAAAAGAAACAAACAATTG
The DNA here is from genome assembly GCA_964473475.1 of Microcaldota archaeon. GTDB lineage: Archaea > Micrarchaeota > Micrarchaeia > Anstonellales > Bilamarchaeaceae > CAYYPF01. The sequence goes on from CAYYPF010000094.1 coordinate 3,613, forward strand.
ATCCAATTCCATTACTCTTTGGATTAGTATTAGCTGGGCTACTTCTACTAAATATTTTCCAACTCTGGATGCTTCTTCCAATCCTAGTTTTATTTGGAATTTATGGTTACCTTGAATATAAAAAAGAAAAACAAACTGAAGAAATTGAGGAGGAGCTTCCAGATGCAATGATGGCACTTGCCTCAATTCCAAAAGGAAGCGGAATAGAACAGCTATTCAGAAATATTTCCAGGGGAAATTTTGGAATACTTTCAAAGGAATTTGAAAAGTCCGTAAAGCAATTCGAAGCAAAGGTAAAAACCAGTAGAGTAATCTCAGATCTTGGTGAACGAGTTGATTCCTTAATTTTCAAGAGAACAGTACGCATAATGAATTGTATTTTGGAAAGCGGTTCATATACTGTATTTAATGAGGTTGCAGAGGATCTTTTGAAACTATTTGAAATTAGAAGAGAAAGGAAAAGTTTAATGAGCATGCAGAAATATACCCTAGTTGCTGGTGCTTTTATTATTCCAGTAATCCTAAGCCTTTCCTTAAAACTTGGAGGCACAATGAGCCAGATTTTAGAAAAAGAAGGCTCAGGAAGTTCCATTTTAACAATTGCAGGCTCTACAATTCCGATTTACCTTGTGATTTATTCTACAATTGCTGGATATTATATTTCAGATATTGAAGGAAGAAGATCCAGGGGAATCCTATATTCTTTTTTAATGTTGGCTGTTAGTATGATTCTATATTTTATGTTATAAGTGACTAACATGGATTTGATTACTGAGAGTATAAGTTCAATTAATAATTCACTACTTACCCAAATTTCAGCCCTACTGGATAATGAAATTATTTTTGGAGCAATAATTATTCTTTTTGCAATTGCAAGCTGCTGGAAGGATAAGGACCGGAATAAAATAAAAAAAATAGCAATTGCACTTATACTTGCATTAATTGTAGGTTATGCACTAAAAAATATTTATAATGTAGAAAGACCTTGTGAGATAATTCCAGCAAAAATAGAATGCCCAACTGACTCTTCTTTCCCAAGCTTGCATGCGATACTTGCATTTACTTTAATGATCTCTCTTCTTGATAGAAAAAGATATTTCCTCTACTTAATATTCGCATTATTTGTTGCATTTACTAGAATTTATCTTGGGGTTCATACTTTTGTAGATATTGCTGCCTCGCTTGTACTTAGTGCAATAAT
>CAYYPF010000095.1:0-4793 GCA_964473475.1 Microcaldota archaeon
GAGATTTGTAAAGATTAAGGAAAAGGAAAAAACTCTCTGACCGTTCTGTTTTTATACTCTATGAGGCAATATTATGTCAATGGGAATTCTTCATACAAACAAGTCCCACTTACATTCTAGAACTTTTAGAAGAATTCGTAATTATTTTCTAACTAAATTCTTTTTACCTGCTGTCGCTCTTGGCTTTCTACTTGGTGGATGTGTTCAGAAAAAAGAATTTCCAGTTATTCCTAGAGAAAAGATGGAAGAACTACTGAGTAATGAGAAACAGAAGTTATTAATAATTAGTAAAAAACCAGTGGATGCAACGCATTTAGGAGGACAAGGCATAACTTCAGAATCTGCACAATCAGTGATAAAGGAGTATTTATCTCGTGGTTTATATCGTTTAAGAGGGCAATGCATAACTTCAGAAGAACAACCAACCGTATTTGAAGAAAACGGTAAAAGGTATCTAAGAGCAGGAATACGGGAGTACCCCCCTGATTTTATCGAAAATGCCTCATTTGTAGGTGAACCATCAGAGAATGTAACTTTGTTAGTTGAACTTAAAAAAGATGCTGGAAGAGAAATTGCAAAGACCAGGATGGGTCAATTCGATTCTAAAGGCCATAGAAAAAAGATACCCAATCCCCCTCCAAAACCTGAATGTAAAGGAACTGGAAATGATGTGGAATGTACAATTCCGGAAGATCTGGTTAGATACAATCTTGCAGTCTATGGAGCGAGGGATTGCGTTCTTGTAGGCAGTGAAGTGGATCTCGTTGCCATGATAAGCCAATTGCCAATAAAAGAACCAGTTAAATCCCAAGAAATAGTGAAAGATCCAGATCCTTTAGTTATTACCAAAGAAGAAAAAAATGCATTAGATAATTATCTACGTCTAACTGCAGATCCAGTCGGTGCTCGGTATTGTATAACCCTAAAAGATAAAGTAGCTCTTGTTTTAGAAGAGGACACAGTTTACATAAAAGCCGGAAATAAGAGGTATCCTTTGGATGATGTAACATCTACCAGACTTGCTAAATCAGTTTCTTCTAACGATTCAGAAAATAATCTTTTTATTGAATTTACTGAAAAAGACGAACCTAAGAAAGAATGCATGTTTGTTGGCAAAGAAACTAGTTTACCATGGTTAAAAACGCAGATAGATAACGGCTCTCAGGCATTCAAAGATTTAGAAAAATTAAGACACAAAATAGAGCGTATCTGTAACATGGTCTTCGGGATTTTAACTTTTATAGCCGTATTAATAGTGTTATTTCGCAAATTTTTAATGAAAAAATTATATGCAAAAGATACAGAAGCAGAAAGAGAACAGGAGCAGAAAGCCAGACTACAGACTGCACATATTCCTGTTTTAAAGGAATCTAGAGTTAGAAATGTAAGGTCAGGTGTTACTATGAGTGAAGAAGAAAAAAAGTTTTTGGAAAAGTTTGGAGAATTGAAGAAGTGGATAGAATACGATGACTTCGGAATGAAAGTGGTTTTAAAGGATGAAAAATATAAGGAAGAGCTATCTAAAGCGAGATACGAAGCAGTTAAAGCAGGACGAGAATTTAGAAAAGCAACCCAAGAGAGATTCTTTAAATACTTGGGAGAATTTGAACGTATTGTTATGGAAACTGGGTCTGCACTTGAAGGGCCACTTAAGTTAGATCCAAACGAAAAAATAGACCCAGAAATCATGGAACAATTGGAAAAAGAAGTAAGAGAAATAATAGCTGGTTCTCATAATTCTACTAGTTCTGCAGAAGCCGAGAGATATTTTGATTTATATTTCTTAATACAAAGTGAAATTGCAAATTTATATCCAGTATATTTGCAAGAAATACAGAAGAAATTTTATGATAAATTAACTCAGTCTAGGGTGCGTCACAATGTGACTGATATGCGAGACATAGAAGAAGGCAGAGAGCCAGAAGGATATTTATGAAGTGATAAAATGAGTGAAAAATAAAAGTTTTTATGAGGTGGTATAATTCAGGACCTGAAATCCAAAGAAAAAAGGAGATTCTGGAGAACAGTTAAGAGGATATTTAGAAATGCAAATCTGCTATTAGTTTCTATAATTTTGGGAACAATTCCAACTGGTTTTGATGAGATATATCGAAAACATTCCCAAAATAGAAAAGAATTCATAGAAGAAATAGTTTCTCATGTTAAAAAACATATACAAGAGAGACATCCAGATGCAAATTCTATATTGAAAGAACCTAACGAAGTTGTAATCGAGAACAAAAGTGACAGTAAAACTATTGCTTTTTGTGATCCAAATACTGGAATATTGCATTTCAATATGTATCGCCTGTTTGAAAGATTTGGAGCTTCTGAAAGAGAACGCTCAGAAATTCCAGAACTAGATGAGGAAAGGAGAGGAATTTATTTAATGGCTGCAGTGACTGTGGCTCATGAGGTATTGCATACATTTGCAGATTATTACGGCTATCATATAGGAGAGCTAAAGTGGATGGAATTTCTTGAAGAAGGAGTTACACACATATTGGCATGCAGAATATTAGAGGACTTATTTAAAGAAAAGTACCCAATACTGGCAACAAGACTTACAAAATATCCAAAACATGAAAGAACTCCAGAAGATAAGAAAGGAAGAGGTCTAATCGCAGAAAAGTACGAGGATTATGCATTCTTTGCTACAGAGCTTGAAGAAGTTGTTGGAAGAGAAGTACTAGAAGAGTCATATTTCAAACAGGATACTAATATATTGGCCAGGGCATGGAATGAGAGAGTAAAAGATTACAACTTTGCAAGATTTCACAAATATTTTGTTTCAGAAGACGGAAGTGTTGGTGGAAAAACTGCATTGGATGTTCTAAAGAAAGTAAAAAATAGAAAAAGAAGAGAAAATGCTGGGGAACAGCGAGTTAGAGCACAGAGTACTGATTCAAAAGCAATTCCAAATGTTCATTTTGATAGAAGAAAAAATCTGTCTGAATCAACCCTTGTAAATGAGTCTGGTTTTTCCCCAGAGGTTATAAAAGCAATAAGAGCAGTTCTATCTCCTGCTCAGGAAAGTTTAGCACCAAGGCTAGCACTAAGTGCTGCACTAGCGCATAAATGGGAAACTGATTCAGAGCCAAATGGACAGGATGTTGTTGACAGAATAAATACTGCGTTGGAAAATAACCAAGGCATTGTGGCTTATGCTTATCAGGAAATAATGGCCGATGTTACATATTGTCTTTCAGAACATATTCCATTTACAGAAACTGAGGCTGGTAGTCATTTAGTGCCCTTAACTGTTCCAAATGCAGATGAAGCGAGAGAACAAGATCCTCCCTTTAGTTTTCTAAAAGAAACTAATCCTGATAGTTCAGAATTTCTGCAAAATATCAAATCCCAGCTAGGAGAAGAAGTAACCCCTCAAGTCGCGGAGCTTATCCAAACCGCAGTAGTTCATCACATGTTCACTCATGAAGATTCCCTTCCAACTCCATTAAGATTAGTTGAAAGCTTAGGTGAAACCTATATCGCTACTTTTAAGCAGGAGCATATAAAACCAACAATAGGAATGGTATCTGAAGTCATGTTAACTGATACCAACAGTCATTTGCAGGATACCACTATTCCTAAAAATCATTGGATTAATGAACCTGCAAGACAATATTTAGAAAGAAATAATATCGATCCTTCAACTCATTTCTTTGGAGAAGGATATACTGAAGCTGGAAGATTGGAATTAAGAGATTTTTTAGCAGTAGAGCATCCAGAGCTGCATGATTATGAAGATAGTTTAATTACAAAATCACTCCCGTTATTCTCTGCGATGGGTGCTGAGCCAACTTTAGGAAATATATACGGAGCAGTGATGCACGCAGTTGATGTTGCTACTGAAGCTAAATTGGATCAGTATTATTTTTCTGAATCTATGGGTATGCCAGGTAGTAACCCATTAGGTCATGCGACATTTAGAGCATTAGAGATTTTACATCAAGAGATCCACATCTTAAATGTTGAAAATATAAAAACAGTCACTGTTCAAACAAAACCGATTGAAGAAACTTTTTCTCAGTTTAGTGCTACAGTATTCCAAACAGAACCCACCAAACCATTAGTTGCAGCAGCAGCTATTTTCGCAACTTTATTACAATTAAGGCATCCGACAGAAAGGGTTGAATTTGATCCAACAGTTGGCATTGTTCGAGTTGGAATGGATGGAAGCTATCAAATCCCAGAACATATAAGTGACTCAGCAAGTATTAACCATCTTGGTTCAGTTGAATGTGCTTTTGACATTCGGAGAAGCATACAAGTTACTCAGGAATCTCAATTTGAGCGTCAAGCTTTTTTCTCTAGTCACATCGAGTATTCAACCCCTTTTAATGATCCAACATTGCATAATCCACTTACAGTTACATCAAGAATTAAAAAAATCGCAGACGATGTTCGAAAAGAATGTAATCCTTTAAAGAAAATGAAGAAATTGTTCGATCTTTTAAAGACAAATGGAAAATTAAAAATAGAAGGAAGTATGTTTGTTCAGGATAGAAAAACAGGAAGCAAAACTCCAGAAGAGGTTCTCAGAGAGAAAAAAGCCAATTGTCTAGAATCAAGTGCATTATTCGTACTAACAGCAGAAGAAGCCTGTAAAGGCGTTAAAGGAATTAGGATTGTTGCTTTGGATATTTTATCAAAAGAGCATAGGGTTGAGACTGGTCATATCGCTGTTGGGGTTTTAATTGAGAGTAATGAAATAGAAGGACATCCAATGTTTAATGAGAACTGGGAGTTCAGAAGACAGTTTTTAAAAGAATTAGGAGTTGAAGATTCAG
>CAYYPF010000096.1:0-4735 GCA_964473475.1 Microcaldota archaeon
TTCGAAGGGGATGTTAGGATGGAGAATATTACCGCAACTACAAATGGCGGAACGATTGTTTACTCTACTCCTTTCGAAATTAAGAACGAAAAGCAATCTAGTACAATTAATATAGGAACGTTTCCAAATCCGCAAGATAACGGATCATTTTATTCAGTAGATATAACTCTTGTATTTACTGATTTAGAAACAGAGTTTATTTATACGGACTCAGGAAAGGTTACTGGAAAGGTAAGCTGATTTTATTAGCTTTATCTTTTATAGTGTGCAATTAACCCTTTTTTTGTTTGGTAGATTTTACATTTTCCGAATGAATTGAAGAATTGAATAAGCTGAGCCTTAGTGTACCATTTCACTGGCTTATTTATTCCATCTGAGTCTACCCACTCATTTAGTTTATGGTATACTCTTCCAATGTGTTTGTTATTGAATTCCCTTCGAAAAGGCTCACAAATTACTAGTTCTTTTTTGCTTTTAATTAATTTTTTCATAATGAATTTATGGTCTTTTACATGATGAAGAAAATCAATTACGCAAATAATATCATATTTATCCAATTTTACGTTGAAAGCATCTCCATGAATTACATTTCTATTTTTATTTTTCCCATACCTAATGAAATTATGGTTCAAATCATAGCCACAGTAATCACAATCCAAGAATTCTCCATTAATTCCTGTTCCGCACCCTAATTCCAGAACTCGCTTGTTATTTACGATTTTATTGATTATTTTCAATCGCTCCCTTCCATGCCTGAATCCAATTAGGAGTTCGTAAATATATCCATTGTAGTAGAGGGGACTTTTCATTCTAATTACACCATTATTATTTTCCTATACTTTTAAGGTATTTAAAATAAGAGTATGTCCAACTGGAATTTAAAAAAATAGAAAAAAGGAAGAACTAATTTTCTTCCATTCCTGCAAGATCTTCTAGGGAGAACGTATCATCAGTCTTGCCCATGGTTATTCCTTTGCTTTGGGCAACAAAGTGCATCTTCTTCTGTCCATAAAGATCTTTTAATTCATCCCGTATTCTTTTCAAAGAAGAATCAATCCCAGTAATCTTAGAATCAACTTCATCAATATCCTGTTTTACTAGAACTAATTTTCTTCTTGATCGTTCAACTTCTTTTACTTTTGCGTACTCTTCTTCTACTTTCTTTAATTCCCTGATAATAAGCCTCTCTTTTTGTGGGGTGAATGCTTGGGTTGAGATCTTGAAATCTAAGGATCGCATCTGCTTCTTTAAGTAACCTACTTGAACATCCTTTGTTTTTTCTACAAATGGCTCTATAACTCGCCTTTCGTATTCCTTGTATTTTTTCCTTTCATTGAGTTTTTTTATCTCATCAATTAAAGCATTTTTCTTGTGCTCAAGCTCTTCTATTTTCTTCTTTATTTCCTCAAGATCTTCCATGCTATCACTAATCCACATAAAATTTGTAAGGTTTTATTTGTGGGATAAGGTTTAAAAACAATGCTTAGAGGTTATTTTTGTGAAAATTACTGTGATTTTGGTAGAGCCTGAATATGATAGAAATATCGGGTATGTATGCAGAGTAATGGCTAATTTTGGGTTTAAGGTATTAGTGATTGTAAAACCTAAAAATCCAATTGGAAAGGATGCAGTAAAATACTCTAAACATGGAATTAAAATTCTAAAAAATGCGAAGGTTGTAAATTTATTTGAGAAGGAAATTAAAAAATATGATTTTGTAATTGGAAGTACTGCAATTAAGAGGAGAAATAAGGGAACAGTTAGGGATGTGCTTCCATTGAGAACTTTTTCTAAGAATTTGAATTATTATAAGGGAAAGAAGATTGCACTATTGATTGGGAGAGAAGGGATTGGATTAACTGAAAACGAAATTAGCGCGTGTGATGTGATTGTAAGCATTGAAACTGGAGGAAGATACCCAACTATGAATATTTCCCATGCGCTTGCAATTCTTCTATATATGCTTGCAGAAAGGAAATTCATAGGAAAGGAAGATCCAGTTGAAAAATCAGAAAAAGAAGCACTTTTGAAATTATTTGCAAGGATTTCCAGTAAGAATAAGAATCCGAAATTAGCATTAGCTTGTTTTAGGAGATTAATTGGAAGGGCTAGGATAAAAAAAGCAGAAACAATTCAGTTACTTGAAGCATTTAGACTATTGTATGAACCTAATGCTAAATAGCCGCGCTAGTCTAGAAATCTACTTTAGAATGCGCTTGATTCTGAGCACGTATATTTTTTCAAAGAAAAATGATTCCTGATCCAAAATTTCAATCGAGAAGCCTTTAGAAGAAAAAATTTTCTTGGTTCTTTCTAAATTATTGAGAGAACTCTGAACTAGAAGCAAAATTCCGTTTGGTTCTAGAAATTTTTCAAATTGATTTAGGAATTTATCCAAGGTTTTTCTTCCATCCTCTCCGCCATCATAAGCAAGATTCTCTGCATCCTTGAGTTTTTCTTCCTTAGAAGTTGGAAGATAAGGAGGATTGAATATTATTGCATTGAATTTTCCTTTTACTTTTGAAAATAAGTTGGATTGGATGAATTTCACATTCTTTAGACCTAATTTATTTGCATTAGAGAGGGAGTTCTCAACTGCATTTGGATTAAGATCTACCCCAAGAACTTGGTTAGTTGGATTAGTTCTTGCATTAGTTAGGGATTGCAATCCACACCCGCAACCAATTTCAAGGATTTTTCCCTTTAAATCCTTAGAATATTTTACAAGAAGCAAAGAATCTTCTGCTGGTTCATAAACAGTTGGAAAAACAACTAGTTCATTAGAAGAGGGTTTCATAATCATAATTTAAGCCCTAAAAAGGTTTAAATGGTATATTCCCAAAATAGAACCATGGATGAAGTGCTTTTCTTTCTTCTAATGAAAAATGCTCACAGAAGCCCTATTCGAACTACTACTTCTGAAATTGGGGAACAAATTGAAATGTCCCAGCAGAATGTTTCCAGAAGAATAGTTGAACTTGAGAAAATGGAACTAATTAGAAGAACTGGAAACAGGATTATGGTTACTAAGAAGGGAGTAGAAGCTGCAAAAGTGGAATACTTACAACTAAAAGGTGCATTTGAAGGTTCAAGCATTAGGATTGAAGGAAAAGTAGTGCAAGGATTAGGAGAGGGAAAATATTATGTTTCAATTCCAGAGTACAAGAAACAAATGAAAGAGAAATTTGGATTTGAACCTTATCCAGGAACATTGAATATAAAACTAAATGAAGAGGAGATTCCAAAAAGAGAATTAATTTTAGAGAGAGATCCAATTACGATTAAAGGATTTGAAAAAAATGGAAGGGTTTTTGGAGATATTTATTCCTACAAGGCTAAATTGAATGGAGTCAATGCTAAAATGAATTGGATTGAAGTATATATTATATTTCCACTGAGAACTCATCATGGGAAAGAAATTATAGAAATTGTTGCAGAAAAGTATTTGAGCAAGAAATTTGAGGGAAAGAAAATAATTATTGAATTAGAGTAAGATTAAAAAAACGAACTAGGAATAAAATAATCTGTTGGACCCGTGGTCTAGCGGTTATGACGCTACCTTGACATGGTAGATATCCCCCGTTCAAATCGGGGCGGGTCCACGTTCTATTTTTATTAATACGAACTATTGGAGTAATCTAGAATTAAACAAACTTGGATTTTCTTCCCTTAATCTAGAAACTAATTCCTGAGGACTTGTTCTTTGTAAGTAAGTATGAAGGAATTTTTCTCCTGGAGAAAGTACCTCAGATAAACGTTCTCCTGAAGCTAGTATTGCAATTTCAATTTTAACTAATCTACCCAGAAGTTTACCGTGTAATTGTTCATCGTCTATTACTTGAGAAAAAGGTTTCAAACTAGTTCTCCAAAAAGGCATTATTTTATCCCTATAAAATTCAAGTAAAGTTACAGTTGCATCAACTTGAGGAGCAATAGAAGTGGATTGATTACTGTTCAAAGTATGTGCTGCTCCAAGTATTCTCGCTATTTTCTTCAATACTGCAGGTAGATCTTTTGAGAATTCTCCTTCAGCTAGAAATTTGAAACTAGTTTCTAGCTCAGCTAATCTAGTTAGCTCTTTAGATTTACAAATAGAAAGAAGGGCAGGCCTAATTTCTGGATCAATAGCTAAGTCAAAAATAGTTAATGCTCTATGAACATTTTCAACTGGGAGTCTGTAAGAAATTGTTTGGAAAGCAGAATGTACTTCATTTCCTATTGAAAGGAAAGAGCTGGGTTCTGGGATTATTGGCACACGAACTGGTGAACGCTTCGTTTTAACAAGTAGTAAGGCATTGCGAGAATGGAGATCAACCCAAGGTTCAGTTGCAGTACTAATAAAATTTGATGCACAGTCACATACTGTACTATACTTATCATTTACACCGCAGAACTTTCCTAACATAACAGTAATTCTTAATTCAGCAATTAATCCATCCGTATAAGACGAAGTACGCGTCCTACAGTCTCTTTTAAAAGTTTCTAGAAGAGTATCAAGTAAAGGTGAAAGTAGCTTACATTGAGCACACTTACCTGCAGTGTTAGTTACTCTTTCCCTGAATTTTTCCATTCTTTCCACTCCACGAAACTTTCTTTTTTCTTTCTAGTGTAATTTTATAGGTCATAATGGGATTTAATTTATAAATATATGTCTCAGAAAGGGTTTTATACTGTTTTATATTAAATATATGTGTGTAATTATGCGCCTAAAAAGAGCAACAATAAAGAAAGTACT
>CAYYPF010000097.1:0-4668 GCA_964473475.1 Microcaldota archaeon
CTTATCCAGAGTGGGATAACTCGATCTGAATCATCATACATCCCATAAACATTAGAAAAACGAGCTATAACGAAATTTATTCCGAAACATTTGTTGTAGGACTCAATTAAGACTTCCCCAGTAATTTTGGATGCAGAATATGGGCTTTCACAGTTCTCCAATCTAACTTGATCCTCTGTAATCTTTGAATTTTTTAATAAATTCCCGTAAGTTTCCCTGGAGGAGGAGAAGATTATTTTTTTTATTTTATTTTTTCGCATATATTCGAGCACATTATATGTTACTTCAATATTCTCCATGGCTAGGTCTGGATTTTTAACTAACTCATATACTCTGGCATTTGCTGCAAAATGGATTACGATGTCTATATCTTTTGGCAAAGGAGACAAATTTTCTTTTTTTGATAAATCTGCGATAATTGTTTTTTTATTAAGAGACTCAATCCATTTATTTTTTACTTTATCTACTCCTAGTACTTCAAAACCTTCTGAGAGCAATGTCTCCATAAGTCTAGTGCCTATTGTACCACTTGAACCTGTAATAAGAACCTTCATTCTTCCACCGAACCAAATCTTTTTCTGAGCAATTCACGATCTTGGATTCTTTTAGAAAGATCTACTGTTTCAACAGCTGATTTCTCAACTCTTAGTAGAGTATCCCACTTGCCCATATCTAGATATCTTCCATTAAGAACTTTTCCAAAAACCGATTCACCACCCTCAATAGCTAGACGAATTGCGTCTGTGATATTGTTATCTTTTTTATCTTTTATCTTAGAAAGGTAAAAGTATATTTTCGGTTCAAATATATACAAACCACAAATTGCATAATATTTGTTATTATACACGAAGTTCCTTGCTAAGGAAGCATCTGGTTTTTCTACAGCATCAGAGAGTTCTATGTACGTATCTTTACTAACTTCTGACTTGAATTTTACAACTCCATAATGAGAAGGATCTGAAACTTCAAAAAGAAGCAGTGAACATATTGGTTTTCTTTTATTGTGATTATCTAAAAGTTCTCTAATTTCAGTTGAAGGTTCAATAAATGAATCTCCTAAGAGGACAACAAAGGTATTATTTATCCATGATTCTGCAGCTAAAAGAGCACTTGCCAACCCATCTCTTCTACATTGATGTAAATAAGAAACTTTGATATCAAAATGCGTACCATCTCCTACGTAATCCATTATCGCTCCTTTTTGATGGCCAACTATTATATATGTTTTTTTTATGCCTACGTCTGAGAAGTTTTCCAAGCAATATTCAATAACTGGTTTTCCTAAAATCGGGTAAAGCTCTTTTGGAACTGCTTTAGAAAATGGGTACAACCGTTTTCCATATCCTGCAGCAGGAATAAGACCAACAATTTCCAGATTACCAACAGACTCCTTCATATATTTTTGCCTCCCTAGCTTTTTTTATCCTTCTTCCAGCAACAACTATTTTTCCTTTATAGTTAAAGCTTTCGAATTCTTTCCACTCTGTTAATATCAAAACTGCTTCAGATCTGATAACTTCTTCAACAGTAACATACTTAATCTGTGGATAGAGTTTTTTAAAATTATCCATTGCCTTTGGGTCATAGACTACTATCTTTGAACCTTCCTTCAATAAAGCATCAACTATTTTTATAGACGGTGCCTCGCGGATATCATCAGTATCTGGTTTAAAGGCTAGACCCAATACTCCGATAGTTCTACCTTTTAAATTGGGAAGAGATTTTTTCAACAACTCAATTATTTTCAATGGCTGTTTTTCGTTCAGCTCTACAACTTGCTCTAGAAGCTTAGGTTCGTATTTCAGTTTTTTACTTGTATATATTAGTGATTTTACATCTTTTGGAAAACAAGAACCTCCGAAACCAATTCCTGAATCAAGAAATGCCCTGCCTATTCTTTGATCAAGACCAATTGCATCCATTACGTTGTAGGAGTCAATATCAAGCTTTTTACATATATTTCCGATCTCATTGGAAAAGGAGATCTTTGTTGCTAAAAAAGCATTGTTAGCGTATTTTATCATTTCTGCAGTTTTAGGATCAGTTTCAATGATTTTTCCAGGTAAACCAGAATAGAGATTTTTTAAACGTTCTGAAGCATTCTTATTTCTTGCACCAATAACAATTTTATCTGGGTTAAAGAAATCATAAATTGCCTTACCCTCCCTCAGAAACTCTGGATTTGAAAGTAAGTGAAAATCTACCCCTTCTTTTTTTCCGGATTTTTTCTCAAGTAAAGAAAGCATCAAATCATTAGTGCCTGGAGGAACTGTGCTCTTGATTACGATCGTAAGTGGTATTTTTCTAGTCTTCAATTCTTCAGACAACGAAGTGAATGCGGAGTTAATAAAATCTAAATTAGTTTCTCCTGAATCTAGTTGTGGAGTTCCAACACACACAAAAACAAATTCAGAGCTAGAGAGTGCACTCTTTAAATCAATAGTAGCAATAAATTTTTTGTTTTTCAGATTTTTTAAAAGAAGCTCTGGCAATTTATCTTCGTATAATGGTGGATGTCCATTGTTAATAGACTCTATTTTATTCTTATCTACGTCTACCCCGATAATTGTATGACCTAGTTCAGCTAGACATACTCCAGTTACTAAACCAACATAACCACAGCCAAGGATAGAAACATTCATAGAATACCAAAATAGAGATAATAGATAGTTATTAAAAAATATGGTAAGAAACACAATTATGGGAAATTTAAAAGCGAGAAAGTATGACTATAACTCGCCATATAAAACTCAAAAACAAGTAACTGAAAAAAGTGGAAATGAATCTAATTATGGTCTAAATCTATCAAACTGGAGCATTTCTATTATTATAACTGGCATTTACTTCGTATGTTTATTATTCACACTTGGAAGCTATGGTGTTACTACTGATGAACACGCTGATTTATTATCTGGTTTCAAGAATTTAGATTTCTACTTAGGAAAAGGCCTGGATATTGAAGCTATTGGAGACAGAATATATTACGGACCAATGGCAAATATGCTTTATGCAATTTCAGTAATAATATTTTCACAAACACTTCATATTCTGGAGCAGTATGATGCAATGCACCTTGTAGAAATTATATTTGGAGCACTAACTGTTTTTTGTACCTACTGGATTGCAATGAGTATTTTTAAGGATAAAAAAGCTGCGATTTTTAGTGCGGTTATATTGATAATGATGCCTAGATTTTTTGGGGATGCGCATAATAATCCAAAGGACCTTCCGCTGACATTCTTCCTTGCATTGGCTTCATTGTTTTTTTTGAGGTATTTAGAGGATAGAAAAACAAGAACGTTTCTATTATTTTCAATTGGCCTGGCTTGTTCTTTTGCAGTTAAGTTTACTGCAGTTATTATTTTACCAGTTTATGCATTAGTATTTTTGGCTTTTGTGTATTTTAAAAAGGAAAATTTGATAGAAATAATATCTAAAGAAAAATGGGTTTATTTGAAGGGATTAGTTGTTTTTCTGATTTCGTTGTACGTGTTATGGCCATATTTAGTACTGAATCCAGTAAATGGTCCTGTAGAAATCTACAAGTTTAGCTCTACTTTGCCTGATTTTGGGGAGAATTTTAATGGTATTGGATACCCTGGAGATGTACCAAAACCAGGGTATTATGCTCCGTTGTTTTTAGCAATCACGATTCCAATATTAACATTAGCACTTTTAGTGTTTGGAACATATAAAATGAGGCAAGAAATTTCTAATAATCCATCAGTATTATTCCCATTAATATTTATTTTAATTGTTTTTATTGTCTTTGCATTTCCAATCCCAAAATATAATGGAATACGGCAGTTTCTGTATATCTTAGTCCCTATAAGTTTGCTATCTGGTTTTGGATTGTATAAAATATATAAAATTATAGAGAATATGAAAGAACACCAGAAATTATTTTTTGGGCTTTTGGCTATTTTAATTTTATACACTGCTTATGATGGATTGGTTAGAATCCATCCCGGACAAACATTCTATTTTAATGAGCTCGTTGGGAAGATAGAGAATGTAAATGAAAATCATGAATTCAGAGTATTGTACTGGGAAGGATATATGCGGCCCTGTGCGGAGTATATAGATAAACAAGTGTTTACAGATTCAAATGTGGGCATATTGCAGGGGATACACGAAGTGACGCCATATATTAGCAACAAACAGATAAAAATAGTTGATATCTACCAAAACCAACAATTGATAATAACAATGGATTACTTAGTTTCTCCGAGAACATTAGCAGAATCAGGTTTCGATGGTTTGGAAAGTTTAAAAATATTTGAAAAAAAAGCTGGAGAAAAAACGCTCTGTAGTGTGTATTATACTACTGGTAAACTAAAAATTAATCCCTAACTTCATAAATCTTAAACCACTCTTGACCTTCATACGTAATTATTTTTTTGAGTTCGAAATGATCATAGATTTCTGGATTTAAGGGTTCAAAACTCATTTCGTATGGAATTGCAATCAAAAGATCATAGGTTGGAGCACCTTCTGGAGGAGCAGGATCCATAGGCATATTCATTTCTAAATATTTGACTCCATTTTCGTCCCAATATTTTTTATTTTCTGGAGTATTTGGAATTGAGAGCGGATCAAAGAAGCCAACTAACTGACCAGTTTCATCAAATTGGAATTCATTCAGAACCCATCGGTTTGTCCATAAAA
>CAYYPF010000098.1:0-4480 GCA_964473475.1 Microcaldota archaeon
ACTTTGGTTCTTAGTTATTTCATTCCACCAAAGGTCTCTTCCTTGTTTCCAACTTACATTCAATTGCTCTCCAATTCTTTTGTATACAATTACATGTTCAATAGATTTTACGTTTGCAACTCCTTCGTCTGCATTCTTTTTTAGTTCAAGTACCTTTCCTCTTCTCCAGGTTCCATTACAAGTAATTAGGATTTTTGCTTCTGATTCTATAAGCCTATCTTCAAGTGCTTTGGAACTAAAACCAGAGAATACTACTACGTGAATTGCACCTATTTTTGCACAAGCAAGCATGGAAATTGGAAGTTCAGGAATCATTGGAAGGTAAATGCCTACGCAGTCTCCTTTTTTTATTCCAAGTTCCTTAAGGGCATTTGCGAGTTTGTTTACTTCTTCGTATAATTCTTTATAGGTAATTTTTCTTACCTCTCCAGGTTCCCCTTCAAATATATAGGCAATTTTATCTCTTGTTTTGGTTTTTTGGTGCTTATCCAGTGCATCATGAACAATATTATATTTTGCTCCAACAAACCATTGGGCATAAGGTCTTTTCCACTCAAGAACTTTCTTTGGAGGGGAGTACCATTCAACTACTTCCTTAGCCATTTCTCCCCAGAACCATTCCTGGTCTTGGCTTTTTTTAAGTAGTTGTTCGTAGGATTTTATTTTATGAGAATCCATCCATTTTTTTACATTGGATTGTTCAATGAATTCTTTAGAGGGTTTGAAGAGTCGCTTCTCCTTAAGTAAAACATCTATATTCTCAGTTTCCATTAGCATATAATTAAGATTAAACTAAAAATATTTAAGTATACTGCCAACTATGCTAATAATCAACATTTCCTCTAAGGAAATCTGAAAGCGAGACGATTCCTTCCTTTTTTGTAGACGGAGTTATAAGCAAGGTGGAAAAACCAGTATGATTTTTGCAGAATTCTTCCAATCCGTGTATTTCCCGTTCAGGTATTTTGTCTTCTGAAGTAACATTCATTGCCAGTTTATTCACTATAAAATCAACTTCTGATGTTAGTTCTGACCAGTAACTAACTTCCTCAAATTGCTCAAGCAACTTAAGAAGAACAGTGTTCTCGAACATCTGGCCACGATTCCTTGAGTATTTGATGCTAACTGCGTTAACCAGACCATTATCAAGAACATATAACTTAGGTAATTTTGTTACATCATGTTTTATTTTTGCAGAATAGGAAAAGTACGTTACTTCGAATAAAAGATAGGCATCAATCATATAACTCACATAAAGAGCAAGCGTGTCCTTGGATAAGCCAAAAACCTTAGACAGTTTATTCAAGCTTAGTTTTGAGCCAGCAGTACTTACTAAATAGCGAGCGAGTTCTATAAGCTGTTTTGCATTTCTTATATTGTAACGGTCTATTATGTCCTTATGAATAATATCTTCAAAATATTGATGCAAAATAAAGAGCTTCTTGTCTTCTGATTTTTCGAGTACTGCTTCTGGGAATCCTCCGAATCTGAGATACTCTTCCAAAGTCCCGTCTTTTCTGAAATCAAGAAATTCACTAAAGGAGAGGGGCAAAATGTTGAATGAAAGATTTCTGCCGGTCAGTAACGTAGAAAGCTCTTTGGAAAGCAAAGATGCTGAAGACCCAGAAACAATAAATTTTATATCTTCATTTAGATCATATTTGGTTCTCACCCATTTTTCCCAGCCCTCTACCTTTTGGACCTCGTCAATAAAAAAATATGTTTTTTTCTTGTTCTTGGAATATTTTTTATACACGAAGAGGACGTCTTCAAATAAATTCAGGTTAAGACTGTTTGCAAAATTATAATCGTCCAGAGTAAGGTATAATATTTGCTTTTTGTCAATGCCATTGCTTACTAGTTGGGCCATTAACTGTTTTACTAGAGTTGATTTACCTGATCTGCGTATCCCCTTAAGGACTAAAATTTCCTTGCGTTCGAAGTAGGGGTAAATCTTCTGGATATACTGCGGCCTCTGTATCCCACTTTCAATTTCCTTCTCCCAAAGGTTCCACTTTTTCAGAACTTCAATAATTAACTCATTATCCATAGTAAAGTATAATATGTTTATATTTATAAAGGTTTCCAATATAATCGCAACCTATAAAAACTAGGGTTAGATAGATAAACAGTAAATGTGTTCTCCCATGGCTTTTTAAGCATTTGCCTCCATGAATTATATTATAATTTGAGGTGGAAATATGGGTAGTGTTCAAACAGCGAAAGTATCAGTTCAAGGGCAGAAAAGAAATCTGGCAATGCTTAGGCAAAATACTCAAAAAGAAGCAGTAAGAATGTTCGGTGCTCTTCTTTTGATTGATTTAATAAATCAAAGATTCGGAACTAAAGGTATTTTAGTAGGCAATGTTGTAGCAGATACTGCACTTAATGTTGACCAGATATGGAGAAAAATTCCATCTGCTTTTCCAACTGGAAATGGTATTGCATATAAAACAGCTGGAACTAAATTAGGCCAAGAGATTATTTTTGCTCCTGAGAACCAATTAGTCATTACTCCAGTTCCAAAAGAGTATCAGAGCCTTACTGACGCTGCACTGGTAATGAGACAGGCAAGCTCAAGTGATATTCTAGTTGATGGAAATAAGACATTATTTGAATACGCCCTAGCAAACCTTCCTTCTCCTTTGGAAACAATGAATATTGATGCACTTGCTGATGCTGTAAATCAGATTGTTGATTCAGTTAGGGAATTTAGATTTAATACTCCTAAATTTGTTCAGGAACAGAGATTAAAGGCAGTTTCTGGCTATCCAGCGACTAGTGGCACCAGGCATGAAGTAGATAGAGAAACAGGTGTTCCATTTGGGCCACAGAAATCAGGAAAAGATACTAGACTAAATTATAGAAATAATGGAGATTATGCAGGCCTTCTGGTCCGCGACGTCGACGGCGTCAACAGGCGGGATGTCTATGCGGACTTCAGGCCTTCCGGCGGGTTCGGGGTGGTTACAGAAATCTCCGAAGGGGACGCTGCAAAAATTGAGGCACTTTTTTCCCTAGGTACAGTGCCACAAACTGCCAAAAAAACAGAGGAAAAAGCAGTCATAGTAGTACCTGGAATTTCAATTGCCAGATTAAGTGAATTGTACCAAGGGGCAACAGGAGCTGTAGAAAAGATGGGCAACGTAGTTGATGCCCAGCTTTTAACACCACTTAAAGAATTCTTAGCAGCCATTGGAAAGGCAAAGTTTTAAATCTTTAGAATTCCACTAGTCTGTCCGTGAAAAAACCGAAATGGTTTTTTTCCAGCTTTTCAACATTGTTGAAAATGACTAGTTGGCCCATAAGTGGAATTCTATCTGTCAAAATGCTCGCTTATAACAATTGAGCATTTTGACATCAATTTTCTTCTTTTTTTCTTATTCCTAGGTGCAAGCCTAGGCCACACACTCATCTACAGTGCTGGTAATCTTGTATAAGATACGCCAGACGTGAAATTCAACAGCGCGCTATTGTTGCAATGCAACAATGCGCCCATTGTTCGATGCGTCCGATAGAACGTCGCAACGTTCTATGGACCTTTGAAACTGTTGTTTCAAACGGTCGAACAATCGGGACGCTGAGTAAGCTACTTTGCTGAAATCGCGAAGCTGTGGTGTAGGTACGAAAGTACCATATACAGAACCAACTAAGTAATCTGAATTGACAGAATATATATTTATCTAATTGGTTCTGAATAGATCAAGACAACCTTTTTGTTGTCTTGGGATAAACTTTATGAAATCTTACAGACGTTTGTATTCTCAACTTTGCTCTTATGAAAATCTAGAGCTTGCATTTAAAAGAGCGAGAAAAGGAAAAACAACAAAGCAGTATGTTATAGAATTTGAAGCTAATCTTGAAGATAATTTGAAACAGCTTGGATATGAATTAGAAAATTTTACGTATTCGCCAAGCCCATTAACTATTTTTATTGTCAAAGACCCAAAAACAAGAAAAATAAGCGCATCTCATTTTAGAGACAGGGTTGTGCATCATGCTTTATGTAACATTATAGCTCCGATTTTTGAAAAGGATTTTATCTATGATTCTTTTGCAAACAGAAAAGACAAGGGTACTCATCCAGCGATAAGAAGGTTTGAGAAATTTATTAGAAAAGCAAATTTTGGATATAGTACACACACACACAACAAATTAACGAAAATACAGTCGGCGGATACGTGCTAAAAGCAGATATAAGACGCTATTTTGATAGTGTAAATCATGAAATTTTACTGAACATGATCCAGTACAAGGTAGAAGATAAACGCATTATTTGGCTGATAAAAACGATTTTAAAGAACCATAAGACCCTCATTACTGATAGGGGAATGCCTTTAGGAAACTTAACCTCCCAGTTCTTTGCAAATGTTTATCTTCATGAGCTGGATTTGTTTGTAAAACATAAACTTAAGGCAGAATATTACATTAGATATGTTGATGATTTTGTAATTCTTCATAGAAATAGGAGAGTATTGGA
>CAYYPF010000099.1:0-4447 GCA_964473475.1 Microcaldota archaeon
ATACTGCCGTCGGTCCTGGTGATATTTACGGCGTTGTATCCAATTAAACCGTAGCATCCACGGCTTGTGGTTTAGGAACGTAAGGTTTTATAAAAATATGAAAAAAATTTTAAAACCTTACAGTTGCTCCCCCGCCAATTCCTTTAAGTTTCAGTCTTGCGACCGTACTCCCCAGGCGGCGGACTTAACACTTACGCAGTTCTTTAGTTAAAACTAAAAAACTACTACGCTACAGCACTGCCGTAGATTACTCTACGGCAACACCAAAGTCCGCATGATTTACAGCTGGGACTACCGGGGTCTCTAATCCCGTTCGCTCCCCCAGCCTTCGCCCCTCACCGTCAGATGCGTTTTGATCAGGCGCCTTCGCCACTGATAGTCCATCCAGGCTCAACGGAATATAATAGTACGAGACTCAAAACTCGAGACTCGAAACCTTTTTACCCCTACCCCGGATGTACTCCTGATCTCCCCCGCTCTCTAGTCAAACAGTATCTACTGCACGCTTTGAAGTTGAGCCCCAAAATTTCACAGTAGACTTATATGACCGGCTACGGGCGCTTTAGGCCCAGTATACGTGGGTACCACTTGAGGCGCTGGTTTTACCGCGGCGGCTGCCACCAGTCTTGCCCACACCCTTATTCTCCAAGTTACTTACACTTGGCAAAAGATATTAGCATAGCTAATACCACTCAGAGTTCCCTTATCACGCTTTCGCGCATTGTAAAGTTTTCGTCCCTGCTGCATCCCGTAGGACTAGGGCCCTTGTCTCAGTGCCCTTCTGGGGGCCACCACTTTCATGGCCCCTAGGGATTATCGGCTTGGTGCGCTTATATCTGTTTCGGGTTTCGTGTCTCGAGTCCTGCTTTAACAAGACTCAAAACTTCAAGACCCAAGACAGTCATTACCGCGCCAACTACCTAATCCCCCGCAGTCTCATCCTAAAGCGGACTGGCTCCGATTCACCAGCCATTTGGATGGTTAAGCATTCCAGCATAAACCATCTATCATGTATTGTCCTCAGTTTCCCGAGGTTGTCCACGTCTTTAGGGCAGATTGACTACGTGTTACTCAGCCATACGCCACCCTTGGAAGTCCAAGGGTAAACTTGCATGGGTTAGTCGAACTCTGATAGCAGTACCCTCCAGTAGGATCAACTGGAATTGGAGTACTTATACCACATATATTATATATTAAGGAATTGTCGATAAGCATCGTGTGCTCTTTGCTATCCTTCTTGAAGCCAAAGTCTAACCTATAAGAATATAGATTTCCATTTATACACAATCACATAAATATACTTAGAAATAATATACTAAGCATATTTGATTATGTATACTCTCAGTAAAGAGAGGTAAGCAGTATATATGAAGACGCCTATTTATAAAGGTTTCTTTGGATTCACTCTCGCTCCTCCATTAAATAAAAAAATAAAATAAAAAACCAAAAATTAGTTTTTATACTCTGTTTTGTAGACTTTTTCCCTTATAAATACCGGAAGCTCAAATGCAGAAACATGGACTCCGGGGGTATAATACCTAAGTCCCTTAATTTTCTCTGCCCTTTCTTTGCTGAAATTCTTTACTGGGCGCCATTTTTTAGAACATAATGAAAATCCAATTACTCCGCTTGGGTAGGTTGGGACCAGCGCATAATAGTACCTATATATAGGAAATATTGTTTGTGCATTATCACTCAATCTTTCAATTAATTCCTGATGATAATACATTGATTCTGATTGCGTGACTAAAATCCCATCATCGCTTAATGCATCCCTTAAGTTTGTGTAAAAGTCTTTTGTAAATAATGTTTGTGCAGGACCAACTGGATCTGGAGAATCAACAATAATTACGTCGTATCCCTTATTATTCTTAACAAATTCTGCCCCATCCATTAAATGCACTTTCACTCGCGGATCTTTGAATCCAACTGCAAGCTTAGGTAAATGCTCTTTACAAATTTTAATTACTTCTTCATCCAGTTCGCATATGTCTATCTGCTCAACATCTGGATATCTTGCTAATTCTCTTAAGATTCCCCCATCTCCTCCTCCGATTACAAGAATTTTTTTTGGATTTGGATGCGTATTCATTGGAACATGGGCGATCATTTCATGATATGCTGCCTCATCCATTTCTGTAGTTTGAACAGTATCATCAAGGACAAGCATTTTTCCAAATGCCATCGTATCAAACAGCTGTATATGCTGGAACTTTGTTTGTTTATCCACTAATTTGTTTCTAATTTCAATTCTGATTCCTCTTCCTTTATCTGCTTCCAATTTTTCTTCAAACCAATATCTTCTGTAAATAACTGTTTTATTGAATGTTTTTGCTTTGAAGAATTCTTTTGTAAATTCTGCAGCCTTATTCGGATCATAAGATTTACAGCTGAAAATATCTATGTAACCGTAACCTGTTTTTCCTCCAGGATTCAATCCAAAATGTCCGGATATCATTGATGTTTCAACCAATTGGTATATTGAATATCCCTGCACGCTCGGATCAGAACCAAAATATACCGTAGTTGGTTCTCCAAATCTTTTCATATCTATTAAATCGCATACTTGTATCAAATACTCTTTTAGTTTTTTTTCATTCTCTACAATCTCCGGATCGCACTCATGCAAATCTAACGAAGTTAACAATCCCCATGCTTTCTGTTTTTCTAGTTCTGGATCATTTCCCATATAAATACCTTATCGTGAATATAATAATAGATTTGTTTTTAAACTTAATTAAATGTTTTTGTGAAATTATTTTTTTCAAATTTTAATTTCTAACTTTTTAATCGTGCAACTAAGGATATATATTTATAAATTCTCCATACAACAAACATACTACCAATGACTAAGAGGAGGTATGTATATGTCGGGTTATATAAAATTTGAAACACCAGTGGAATTAGCATCTAGAGTTTTGGAAGTTTTATCCGCAGCAAAAGATGGCGGAAAAATAAAGAAAGGGGTAAACGAAACCACGAAAGCAATTGAAAGAAAAACTGCTAAACTAGTGGTTATCGCTGAAGATGTGCAACCAGAGGAAATCGTAATTCACATTCCTATTCTTTGCACAGAAAAAGGCATTCCTTTTGTTTATGTAAAAACTAAAGCAGAACTTGGAAAGGCTATTGGGCTAATAGTGCCAACTTCTTCTATTGCTGTTGAGGACGCAGGTCCAGCAGCTGAAACCTTTCAGGAAGTCTTAAAGAGAATTCCAAGAATGGAAAGTGCGAAGGAAGTAAAGCCAGCACCAGCTCCTGTAACGAAAGAAGAAAAAACAGAAGAAAAACCAGCAGAAGAAAAGAAAAAGAGAGCACCAAAGAAGAAAGCAGCCAAAAAAGAAGGAGAAGGGAAAAAAGAGTAAGGTGAAGTGAATGGCAGAGAAGGAAGCACATGCAGCAGAAATTGTAGAAATAAAATGCAAAACTGGTTCTTCTGGGGAAATCGCCCAAGTCTTATGCAAGATTCTTGAGGGTCCGGATAAAGGCAGGGTAATTCTTAGAAATGTAAAAGGCCAGGTAAAAGAAGGCATGATTCTAATGCTACTTGATACTGAAAGAGAAGCAAAAGAAATTAAGAGCAGGTAATTAATATGCCAAATTGTTCATTTTGTAGCGAAGCGATTCTAAAAGGAAGAGGCATAATGTACGTTAAGAAAGATGGCAGAGTTTTTTATTTCTGCTCAGGCAAATGCAGAAAAAATGCTAATCTTGGAAGAGAAGGCAGAAGAAAAAAATGGACCAAAAGTTACAGGGACTTTGTAGCCTCAGAATCTAGAAGAAAAAAGAAGTGAGGTGCTTTTAAGTGGAAAAGACCATAATTTTAATTAAGCCTGATGCAGTTCAGCGTGAGTTAATTGGAGAGATTCTTTCTAGATTTGAGAAAAAAGGATTGAAAGTTGTAGGTTTGAAGATGCTCCAAATGAGCCCGGAACTTTCCAAAGAACATTATTCTCACTTAGTTTCTAAATCATTTTACCCTCCTTTGGAAAGTTTTATGACTCACATGCCTATAGTTGCAGTTGCACTTGAAGGAAAGGATGCAGTGGAAGTTGTAAGGAAACTTGTAGGCATTACAAACGCAAGAGACGCTGCTCCTGGAACAATCCGCGGAGATTTTTCCATGAGCGTTTCCAAAAATACAATCCACGCAAGTGATTCCAAAGAAACTGCAGAAAAGGAATTGGAAAGATTCTTCAAAAAAGAGGAATTGTTCAATTATAAGAAATCCGATTACTATTACGCATCAGATGAATAATTTTTTCTTAGTTTTTTCTTTTTTATCTTCTTTTTAAATTTTCTAATTTTAATATACGTATTTATATATTTTTTGCATCTAATCTTAATCTATGGAACTTGAAGATTTAATTTTGGATGAACCTGAATATTTCAGGCAAATTAAGGTTAAGATGTATCATCAGTTCCAAAAATATAACTAATTTTTATT
>CAYYPF010000100.1:0-4440 GCA_964473475.1 Microcaldota archaeon
TGGAGTAAAAAAACAAGTAACCATTGGAGTTTGTGAAGAAGGAACTGATTCTAAAGGAGCAAATCTTTGGGCTACTTTTTAAAAATAAAAAAGAATTAGATTAATTTTTTCCCATCCTGGTCAACATGAATACATGTTACTGGACAGGATTTTGCTGCATCTAAATTACAGCCTAAATCTTTTGGAGCAGAATCCTTTGCCTTGGATTTTCCATCACTAGCCATTTCCCAGTTTGCCGGGCATACTGCTACACATGCTCCGCATCCAATACAAGCCTCTCTGTCTTGAGTAATTTTAACTACCATTTAAATCACCTCGATTTAAATACTTGAAAAATGTTCCATTTTTCAATGCTATTATAACACCTGAGGCGAATAGGAAGACAAGAGTTTATAAACATTATTCGGAGAAGTAAGGCAATAAACGAATAAAATAATAATTAAAACTTCTCTAATACATCTGCTAATCTACTCAATTGATCAGATTCTTCGGATCGTGATAGTTCTCTTTTGATTTTATGTCGTTGTTCTCTGGTTAAATTCTTTCTAAGTGCATCAGGTAAGTTTGATATTCCACATTTGTTTTCAATACAATATGCAATTGCATATGAAACTCGAATATCAAAAGGAGTATTTTTCCAATCCACTCTTTCTCGGGTATCTAATGAAAGTACAAATTCGTTTCCATTACGGGTCTCAGTTCTAGTTCTTTTTCTTCCTATTCCTTCTAGAACTTGTTTCATTTCTTCTGGGTTGGCCTTTAGAAACTTCCTAACATCATAAGGAAGTTCACTAAGCTTATGGTTATAATGAAAATAATGTGCAATTGCGTAAGCTACTTTTTCATCTGGAGTTATACTTGACCATGAAACTCTTCCATTCTTAACTAAAGGGAGAATAAATCTCCGTCCATTTAAGATTTCTATTTTTTCAGATTTTACACCTATTCCATCTAGGACTCTTTCCATCTCATTATTACTACGAAGTACTTCAGCAACCTTATCTAAAACTCCTTCTTTTAGCTCTGAGCTATAGATCAATACTTTTCTTCCTTGCTCAACTTCTCCTACAACTAGATCTTTTAGCGTTTCATATTTCGGAGAGGGTTCATCCACTCCAACTAATCGTGGATCTAAGGAACATCTTCTTAGCTGCTGAATCAATTGCAATGCTCCAAAACCAGCTTGATTCATATCAGTATCCAAATGTGCTTGGGTTTGCTTCTCGCTCATTGGAACAGGTACGAAAATTAATTCTTCATCCCTTGCTCCGTATACTGTTTCATTCAATCTTC
Organism: Microcaldota archaeon; assembly: GCA_964473475.1. Lineage (GTDB taxonomy): Archaea > Micrarchaeota > Micrarchaeia > Anstonellales > Bilamarchaeaceae > CAYYPF01. The sequence continues at coordinate 1,294 of CAYYPF010000100.1, forward strand.
TGAGCATGTGCGGAAGAAGCATTGTACGAACAACCCTAGGATTTTTTCTATATCTACTACAGAACTCTTTAGGCGCAATCTCATCAGGAGTGCCTTTTTTCAGGATGCTTGCAATAACTCCTAAATCATCAAGCCTATTTGGAATCGGGGTACCAGACATTAGAACTACATAATCTGAGTTTGAAGAAATACTAAGAACTTGAATTGTTCGTTTTGCACTTTCTTCTTTTGCCTTATGCGCCTCATCGAATATTGCATATTCTGCAAATTCCTTCAGCTTATCCCCCACCGTTGAGCCATTTACTGCCCTAAAAATCAAATCATAAGTAGTAACTACAAAATCAGTTTCTCCTTTTTTAATCCTGGCTAACTGTGCTTCTTTATTTTCTGCCTTTATTCTTACAGTGCTCTTCTCTTGGATGTTCCACTTCTTTATTTCTTCCTCCCAATGGTCTGCAACTTGTTCATTTGGTGCAATTACAACTGCAGTTAATTTTCTTCCAAGTTTTTGTTCAAGTGCATTTTTTGCAATTATAGATGAGGCTGTTTTTCCTAAGCCCATGTCATCGAATAGTGCTACTCTTTGTTTATCCAAGAGAAATTGTGCGAATATTTTTTGGTGTAACGCAGGGAAAGGAATTACTTCATTGGTTTCTTTATCCTCTATAGAGGCTACAATTCCAGGAATGGAATAATCCTTAAGAGTACGGTAGTAGGATAAAACTTTTTCTAAAAGAACGCGCTCATTGGTTCCAGCAACAGCTATTTCAGCTTGCAGATCCTTCTCAGCTTGGGAAAAATCCTTTTGGAATCTTGAGAGATATTCCTCACTCTTAAATCCAAATAAAAGTCCAAGCACTTCTTGATCTCCTAATGCCTTTTCTAAAACTTTCTTTTCCCTAAATGCCCTTTGAATCTGTCCGCCAATAGGAGCACTAACTCCCTTATGTTCGGCAGTTGTGACGAGCTTATCAACTGTAAAATAAATTGAATCTGATTCTACTCCGCTTAGCTTATCCAACTTTAATGCAACAATTAGATCAGCAATTCTTTTTCTATCATTCAGGACAGTACATAGTTCCTCCAAAGATACTCCAGATTTCTCTAAAATATTCTTTAAATAAATAACATCTCGTTCAGTAGCTGTAATTACTCTTCGTCCAATATATTTCATTCTTAAGAAAGGCACTCTTTTTGCAGTGTTTGGATTTTGCTCTAGTTTTTCAAATAAATAGTCTATTGGATCTTTTTTTCTTTCCTTTGCCTCAGCTTTTAATCTAAGGTAAAGAGTCCACAACTCTTTCTGCGGCTGGTCATGTAAGTATTGTTCAAACTTACTTCTGCCACTCCTTAAATCATTTGAAAAATGCGTGTCACTAGCACTCCGGTCTTCAGGATGCTGGGGGGCATTTTTCAAAAGTTTTGAATCAGGCTGGCGAATGCTGACCTGATTCAACTCTTCGGAATCCATGTGTATATTTGTGTAAGCAAATGCTTATAAAGCCTGGCAAGTCCTTACTTATTTATTTAATATAATATTATATAAAATCCCGAAGAAACTTAGGAACTAATAAAAAGTTTATCTTCTATTCTTCTCTATGAAGGCTAATATCTTGTTTGCAAAGGAATGTGGAGAAGCAGAAGGCTATTTTGTATTTCAAGGGGAGAAATTTCCTTCTGAGATAAAGAAATTCGAGGAACTTGCAAAGCAGGAGGAATTCAAAGGAGAATCTAAGGCTATTTTTGGTTATAAGGACTCTAGGAGAAAAGTATTGGTTTACGGATTAGGAGAAAGGAAAAAGTTCAAATTAAACAGCGTACGAGCAGGAGCAACTATAATGCTCAGGTATGCAACAGATAAGAAAGCTAAAAGCCTGAGCATAAAACCTCCAAAAGGAGTTAACTTGGAGCATGTAACTGTTGCGATTGCTGAAGGAGTTGTTCTTGCAAGCTATAAATTTGATCAGTTTAAGACAGATGAGAAGAAGAAAAAGGAGAAGGAATCAAAAGTTGAGAAAATTTATATAATGGAAAAAGAAAATCCAAAACTAAAAGCTTCTTTACTGGAAGGAATAGCAAAAGCTGAGGGGCAGAATTATGCAAGGAATTTGGCAAACACCCCTCCAAATATAATGACTCCTTTGGAATTAGCTAAAAAAGCTAAGGAACTTGCAAAAGAAAAACTGCTCATGATTCAGGTTTTTGATAAGGTTGAGCTGGAGAATAAGGGAATGAATGGGGTTCTTGCAGTGAGTAGGGGAAGTGAACAAGAACCAGTAATGATTGTGCTTGAGTATAATGTGGATAAGAAACATCTTCCATTGTATGCAATTGTTGGAAAAGGAATAACATTTGATTCTGGAGGGATCAACTTAAAACTATCCCAAGGAATGGAGGATATGAAACTGGATAAGACTGGAGCTTGCGTTTGTATGGGAGTAATGAGGGCAGTTGCTGAGATGAAACTTCCAATTAGGGTAATGGCTGTAATTCCTGCAACTGAGAATATGCCTGGAGGGAATGCACAAAAACCCTCGGATATAATTAAAATGTACAATAAGAAAACAGTGGAGGTATTGAATACAGATGCTGAAGGAAGATTGGTTCTTGCAGATGGATTGGCTTTTGCTGCAGAGAAAAAACCTGCTGGAATTATAGATATTGCAACACTTACTGGAGCTGCAGCTGTTGCATTGGGAAGGCATGCAATTGGAATGATTTCTAATGATGAGAAACTTGCAGAAGTAGTTGAAAAGGCAGGGGTAAGTGTTCATGAAAGGGTTTGGAGATTGCCTCTTTGGGAAGAATACTCAGAAATGATGAAGAGCGATGTTGCAGATATTAAAAATATAAGCGGAACAGGAGAAGCAGGAACTATAACTGCTGGTGCATTCTTGAAGGAATTTGTTGGAGAAAATAAATGGGTTCACTTGGATATTGCAGCAGTGGATAAGGCAAAGGAGCACGAGTTCCTGAGCAATGGATCAACTGCAATTGGAACTAGATTGATTGTTGAGACTCTAAAAAGGTTGGCTAAAAGATAAAAATAATTTTACAATTTAGTCATGCTTACTTGATTGCAATATTCTCAATAAGCAATCAGTGATTAGTGAATTTAATTTTTCTGAAGGATGGCAGTAATCAACA
>CAYYPF010000101.1:0-4440 GCA_964473475.1 Microcaldota archaeon
TTTGGGTTTTTGAAAGGGTAATTAAACGATTGAAATTAGTAAATAGAACTGAGGGTCTGGTTGAGTTATCATTATCTAGGTATTTACTAATGAATTCTTTATAGTATCTTTCAAAATGTAAAGAATCCGAAGAAGTTAAGAGATTTAGGAAACTCACATTAAGCTCAAACTTTACCTTATCATCCCGAATATTTTCTAAAAGAGAATCTAATCGTTCTGAATTTCCTTTAAATGGAATAACTGCAAGGGAAAGTCTACCCAGATAATCAGTTATTGCTTGAAGATTGTGCTTGTGATGAGAGGAAAATTCTAAAAATAAGCTTGTTCCTTCTGCGCCTAAGAGTTTATTGAATTGAGAACCCAAATGAGTAGCTTCTCCAATTAAATAGTTAGCTCCTCTCTGGGTTAGAACTCCATTGAATAAATATTCTTGTTTAAGATTCAACATTTCAACTAGATAACTAGTACGTTCTTCCGGTCCTCTCTGGGAGAAGAGATGGGACATAAAATAGATAAATAAAAGAAAGAATTATTAAATTAAGTCTATAGGCTTCCTAGAAATAGATGAAAAATAAATATAGGGACGGATTTTTATTATTTTCTATACATATTAATTTATTGTTATGAAACTGATGGCATGTTTTAGGGAAAAGAACAAACCGAAACGACCAGATGAAAAATTAGATAAGCAAAATAGAAAAAGCAGAAGAACTCCTTTTTTTAGATTAGGAATCTCAACCCTTATTTTAGCAGGAGCATTGGCTTTGACGTCATGTGGTGATTCATTCAGTAAATCATCTGATTCTTGGAAAGGAAGGGAATTTGATGGATATGTTGCTACTGAACTTTACGTAGGACAAATAACTACTGAGCCTCCGGAATGCTCAACAGTTTGGTGCAAAACTGCTGAAACCACTGTATATTTTGATGGCTTGGTTAATCCAAAAAATATGGTTTTTCTTTCCCTTCCGGACTGCACTATGTTGAATGTAGGATGTATTCCTAAACACATTTGGAAGAACAATAAAACATACTATAAAACAAAATTTGCTGAAATAGGGTGCAACTTGTTAAATAAAAATGGAAAAGAAATTGTTTTTAAAAATGGAGACTCTCCATGTGCCTCAACCACTATTCAAGTTGAAAACGGAACAGGAACTGGAAAAATAAAAACTTTTTGGGGAACATATGATATAGAGATTTCAGATTATGAATCAGACTACTTTTTCAGAGATGCTAAAGCTAAGATGGTACTTAGTATAACTCCTCCTAATTTCGAACAAGCATGTCAAGAAAATGATGATGTCAAAAGACATATGGAAGTAATTGAACCTTCGGAAGAAGATGTAATCGAAGGTAAAGATGTAACCAATAACCCAGATGAATGCATTTGGTGCAAAACACATGAAGTGATGGGATTATACTTTAAGGATGAGGGAGGGCAACAGTTCACTCCTCAAAAGGTTCCGCTACCAGACTGTAAGGAACTAATTGTAGAATATGCGCAGAAAGGAATGAACCAGACAACACTAGTAGTTACCTTGGTTGACACAGATGGAAAAGAATTGGGAAATGGAGAGATTACTATTTTATTTGGGAATATTTCAAAGAATAAAAATAAGATTGAAATAGAAACTCTTTATGGAAAATATCAGATAACAGTTTCAGAATGCGAATATAAAAGTGCATCTGATTTCGGAAACATGTATTTTTATGGAATAGTGGATCTGAGTATAACTCCTCCAAAGTTTAGTAAAGAATGTCAAATATAAATTAGAAAGAAAGAATTATTAAATGGTTTCCCATTTCCAACCCGAGGAGTTTACTTATTAGTTTGTTATATACTCAGATAATATGACAAAAAAAATTATCATTAGAATATAAGACAAATTATATGATAGATTTAAATACGTATTGTCTTATAAGTTGATGATATGACAAAGATAGATAGCTTCGGTGTCTTGGCAGTAGCACAAGCCATACAAGAGGAAATGCCACATCTTAAGGTTGCGGTTTGGGATCTTGAACCATTTATGGGGGGGTTCCATAACTGGCGAAAGAACATAGTTTTCGTAGAATGCGAAGGCTTGGCAATGAACGAGCTTGCACAGAGACTCTCGCAACGCTTCGAGTCAGCTGCATTTTACACAGGAACAAAAAAAATCAAATTAAGGGAATTTAATACGAGGCCAACCAAAGCCAGCATCGTGATCCTCGCCAGAAAAGACTTTAACGACATGATAGAAAATAGAGAGATAAATGTGTGCATGCCTACTCTTGAAGAACGGGCAATTGATCTCCTCGCGTATTCAATTAGGGAAGCCATCCCAATACCCGTGTCTGAAGCTGCAAATGCCATAGCTTACGTACTTTCAAGAAATGCAGCCAGTATTACGAAAATGCACAGGTACGCAACGAGAAAGTACGTTGACTGGCTGTTCAAAATTATTCTTTATCAGATGACAAAACTCGGTGAAATAGGTGGAGTGGATCCACGTTTCACAAAAGCCGGAGAACAATATTTAAGCGCAATTAAAGGGGTTGAAAATCGTGAATAAGGAGTTTGAAGCAAGGCACAACGAAACACTCCAAATTCTCTCACTTCTTTCGAAGGAAGCGGAGCGATTTAATGAAATCCTCGTTTTCCTTGGCGGAAGCGCAGTGCAGGCCATATTAAGAAATCCAAAAAGGCTTAGTATTGATTTGGATGTCTATTATTCAGGCAACACGGAGAAACTCGTGGCTGTGCTTGAAACCGAAGGGTACAGGAGCATATCAAGAAAGAGTTTTGACCCAAGCTTATTCGAATTTCACACAATCCGCAAAGGCGACGTGATAGTTAAAATAGATTTCCTGAAGATAAAGGTTCCCGAACAATATATCTTCAAAAAAGAGCTTATTGAACTGATAACGAGAAAAAAGTTTACAGTTCGTATTGGCAAACCCGAATATCTCATGGCCGCAAAACTATCCGCACTTGCACTCGGTACAATCGGAAGAAAAGAGAAAAGTGAAACCCTTGAGATTGATGTAGTGAAAGATGTGTATGACTTTAACTGTTTGTCGGATGAGTTCCCAGGCTTGAATGTACAAATAAACGAAGCACTCCATGAAATAATGCTTCAGCAGAACAAACTCCGCAAAACCAGTTATACTATGGGGGAAGTTTACGAATCACTTGAGAAGATACTCAGAGCCATTGCACGTTTAGGAAAAGATTCATTCGTAGGCCAGGGAGCCCTGGGAAACTTTACGCAACATTTGTATGCCGAAGAACTTAATAGAAACGGGTTGGCTACTGCTGCGATGCGTGCCTTTTATTGCACAAAGGCTATCCAACGTAAAGAAACTACAAGCAAAGGTGAGGAAGCAGCAAGAAGGAAAGAGGCAGATAGGATTTATGTTTCTGGATGTGAGAAAGCACTCGCAAAGACAGGTGAAACGCCCGAAATGCTGCACGAACTCAAAATCTTTGCACCAAAAGCCCTCCTCTACTTCTGTTATTCAATCTTTCCAGAACCAGAAGTTGGTGCACAAAAAACAATTGGTGGAACACAGCAATGGGTTACCTGTTCCGATTGTAGCCATACGTTTGGCACAATCTACCATCCTTTTGATAAAAACTCCAAGGGACTATACCACTGCATCGATCACATATGGGATGATAAAGAAAAGTTAAAGTAGCTTTGCAATATGTTTGAGCAAAGCTGCATTTTGGTAAATTTAAGTATTTTATTAGAATAGTATAACTATGAAGAAGAATTATCTTGTATTGGTTTTAGTCGCGTTGGCTATTATTGGTTTAAGTTATATTTTAATTTATAAAGATAATAATGAATATAATAATAGTTCTAATAACTCCAGTAAAGAAAATATTACAGAACCTGTAGATTTGTATGATTGTACAAGTGATTCTGATTGTATAGCAATTGGGACAAAACCAGGATGTTGCGCTTGTAATTATGAACCTGTGGCAATAAATAAAAAATATGAGAACTATTGGAAGAATAAGGAGCACATAAGCGGATGCGTATGTATTGCTGATGCTGAATGCATTCTAACTGCGAGATGTATAGATAACAAATGCAATCTGGAGGACAGTTAAATAAAAGAAAATGTAGTCATTCCCAGTTCCATCCAGAAGATTTTACCTTAATATACAGAACCAAATTAGTTTCTCCGGTTTTAGTTTCTTGAGTTTCTTTCGTTTGGTTCTGTATAGATCGAGACGACTTTTTTTGTTGTCTCGGGAGATACTCAATTTTCTTAGAAGAAATAATTGCAATTTTATCAAATCCATTAGTTCTTGCATAGGAAACAAGTTCCTCAATTGTTTTTTTACCTCGATTCAAATAGGTTCCTTCATTTTTCTCAGCAAACGTGAGCGCAGATTTTTTTACTGCAACAGGCACATAGCGGGAAGTGGTTACTAAAAGCATA
>CAYYPF010000102.1:0-4428 GCA_964473475.1 Microcaldota archaeon
GTTAATCAACAATTGAAGTTATTTAGGGAAAGAGCACTACCCAATTTAGATGAGAACATAAAATGTGGAAATGCCGTTGTAGATTATTCTTATTTAGCGCAAGCCGCATTAACGCAAAATGCGGAAGAATTAACCAAAATAAACCCTTTTGGTTGGGAAGATGAAAAAAAAGGATTTGGTAAAATATTGAGCGAAGGCGGTTTTGACGTAATAATTGGTAACCCGCCTTATGTGAAAGAAGATGTTAATAAGGAGATATTTGAACCAGTTAAAAAAACCAATCTAAAGAAATATTACCAAGGGAAAATGGATTTTTGGTACCTATTTACATGCAAAGCAATTGATATGCTTAAAGATGGTGGATTACATAGTTTTATTGCTCAAAATAACTGGGTAACAAGTGCTGGAGCTTCGATTTTGAGAAATAAGGTTTTGGCAGAAACGAAAATCCTTTCATTCTTTGATTTCAATGATTACAAAGTATTTAAGGATGCAAGTATACAAACTATGGTTTTTATATTAGAAAAGAAAACTCCAGAAAAATCTTATTCCATAGATTATTACAAGGTAGTTGACCCAAAGATCTCTAAGGATGAACTGAGGAATTATTTGTTAACTGGGAAAGATGGAAATAACATTGAGCGTTTTAAAGCTAAAGTTTCTCCACAAGATTTAATTGGTAAGTCGATTACTTTTGCAAGTTCTAAGATTTCACCAATTCTTGATAAAATACGTTCGAGGGCTAATTGTTCATTAAAAAGCGAAGAAATCGGAAATGGAATTGATGTTTTGCAGGATTTCGTATCTGCAAAACACCTAGAAGTCTTAAAAGACGACAGAATATCTAAAGGCGAAGGAATTTTCGTTTTGAATGAAAATGAACTACAGAACAACAAATTTAATAAAACAGAAAGCGAAAAAATTAAACCATATTATACCTCTACAGAACTAGAAAAGTATCTGGGTTCTCCTAAAAATAGATATTGGATAATATACGCAGATTTAGATGTAAGAGAAAACATACAGAATTATCCAAACATAAAAAATCATTTGGATAAATTTAAAAGAATTCTTACGTCTGCCTTCAAACCTTATGGATTACACAGACCGAGAGAACAACGATTTTTTGAAGGTGAAAAAATATTATCATTAAGGAAAACAAAAGAGGTATCATTTACTTATACTGATTTTCCTTGTTATGTATCGAGAGCTTTTTTAGTAATAAAAACTTCCAATATTCCTCTAAAATATCTTACTGGATTGCTTAATTCTAAATTGATTCATTTTTGGCTTTATTATAAAGGTAAAAGACAGGGAGAACAACTCCAAGTGGATAAAGAGCCATTGTTGGACTTACCTATTTACAAACCAAATGATGCTCAAATGAGTGACGTAATAAAATCTGTTGATTTGATTATAGAACTCAACAAAAAACTTAAGTCTGTCAGATTAGAAACAGAAAAAGAAACACTGGTTAGACAGATAACCGCATTGGAAATGAAAATAGATCGTTTGGTTTTTAATTTATATGGTCTAACAGATGAAGAAATAAAAATTGTTGAGGAGAGCTTGAAATGAAAGGGATTTTAATGGATAATGTGTTTGTATACTTTTTCTGTGTTGCTGTCTTGCTAGTGGTGCTAAAATATTTTTATCAGAGCGTATCAAATACTGATCTTTTGGCATTATTGTTGATTCTGGTTACTGCGTTCTATGCTTATGATACAAACAGAATGGCGAATATGGCTTATGATGAGATGAAAGTTAAAAGTACTCCATTTGTAAGTATCAGTTTAGTCATTGATACAATAAAAGATAACAATGGTACATTTATAGGGATAAGACCTAAATTCTTAATTAGGAATGTGGGCCAAGTTCCATTGAAGTACGAATTTATGGAAAATGAATCAGTAGTAGTGTTAGGTGGTGAAAATACGCCTCAAACCTTTAGTAATCTAGGAGGATTTGTTAGTGTTGATTCTCAAAATACTTTCCTTTTGAATCTGAAGAAAATTAAGATCGAAAATTTAATTAATTCAAAAAATTTATTGAATGTGAGCTTCAAGTACTGGTACCCGTTAGATCCATCAAGCCAAAAATATATCTATAAACAAGAAATTGAATTATATATTTTTGGAGAACTAAGTCCAGGAAAACCTAACATTGAATATTTAGTGAATGAAGCTGATATAACCAAAGAATGATTCGTTTTATCTTTTAAAGAAAATCAGAATTTAATTGAATTTGAGATGTACAAAAATAATTGAATTTTCATCTTTTGTCTCTGTTATCGATATATCATCTCTATTTTTTACTTTTTCTAAAAAGTTTTTAATCTTTTTTACATTATCCAAACCAATTCCATGAATATTAACAAACTTTAAACCATACTTCATTTTTTTAGCGATTTCATTATCTAATTGTTGTTCAGACATGTTACGACTTACAAAAATTGTAAATGGTTGTTTCATAACAACTTTATCAAAAAATTGGTGAAATTCGTCTATTTTAAAATTATCTTCTTTTTCCATTTCAATATACGCAGGTATGAAGAAACTTTCAAAATAACCACTAGAATATAAATGGCATATGTTCGAACCTCGTTGTCCATATTTTTTAATTACCTGTAATCTCAAATCAGTTATATCCTCATGATTATCGAATTTAGTTTTTATATAAACTGCTAATCGTAAAATTTTATAATCATCTTGATTAAGCTTGTCCTTTAAAAAAGTTAATGTCTTCTTATGCTTTTTATGACTGTCTATTATCTCTTCCAATACTTTTTTTGATTTTCTCTCTATCAGAGTATACTCTTCATCAATACATAATTGTATTATTTTCTTTATTATCTCATTTTCTTGGTTATCTTTTATTTTAGAAAAATCAGCATTTAGATTATCTCCTTTAATTTCGAAAATATCCCTTTTATTATTTGAGAAAAGAGATATATTTATTAAATTTTTAAATTCTAATTTTTCTACCAGTTTTAAACTAGAAACTAATTCCTTTATTTTTTCAAAAAGGCCCATAAGAACACTAGTCCTCTATTAAATCGATTAATGATGTAATATCTGACTTTATAAATATCTCAGAACCTTTTTTGTACGCTGCAAATTCATCTAATTTTATGTACTCTCCTTGTGGTGTTAAAACTCGTTCTTTAGTATTTTTTTCTATTATATACCCTTCACTATCAACATCTTTATCTAATAGTTTTAGAAGATATTTTTTTGAACTATCATCAAATTCAATCACTTTAGACACATAACCACCACAAAGACCCGTTATATATGTTTTATAAGGAAGAATATCTTTATAAATCAGTATTTTATCATAAGTTCGCTTTAGATCACTATATCAATCAAATATTATTAACTAATTGATCTTCAATCCGCCTTTATCGCAATCGTCAATCTCCTTCCATTTATATCAAACTTTTTCTCCTTTTTCTATTTATTATAATTGTATGATTGTTTAATCAATTCAAATAATTTTTCTAATTCCTCTTTTTTGCTTATTGTTACCTCATAATCTCCATTACCCCAATGCCCAATTGGTTTTGGCTTAGTTAAATCTCTTGAAATTTGATATATGTCCTCGAGCTTACCGCTCGGGACATTTAAAAATGCTTTAATAGCATTTTTTTGTATAACTAGATCTACAAAGTTAGTAGTTAGTTTATACGCGATATACTTTGCTTTTGCTTCTTCAGTGATCGTGTTATCTAGTTCCATAATCTTTTCTTTAAGGTTAAAAAATAATTCTTTAATCTCCTCAGAGGCAAATTTCAAATGTCCATCTACACTATACTCTCTTTGGAGCGGTTGGTCTTCTTTTTCTTTTTTTGCCTTTTCAAATATTTTCGATGTGCTAATTCTTACGCTTTTTTGAGACTCTAACTCCACATAAAGCGTATTGTCTTCATACATTTTGTATTTAATAAGTTCTATTTTTATTGGCAGTATCTCTGCAGTATCTAAATCATATTTATTGTAACTCTCAGCAACACATATAACCCGAGGAGAATCCCAGTCTATATTGATTTTTATATCTTTATTTTTGCATAGTACTTCAAAGTCTGCTTTATGGTCTAATAACCATCTTAAATAAGACAATCCTTGGTTGATTACATTATCATTTTGATTTCTTTTGTATTCAATTATTACAGGTGCACCATTTTTGTCAATGCTCAGCGTATCTATTCTTCCGCCAAAACTAGTACTATATTCGCTAGCTAAGAAAACAATATTCAATACAGTCTGAAGATTATCTTCGAATATTTTCTGAATACTCTTTTCCTTATCTAATCTAATCGTTTCCAATTTTATTACAGAACCATTTTTAATTTTGAATAGCGCCATATATTATCCCACTTTTATCGCAATCGTTAGTCGTCTCCCATCTATCTCAAATTCCTTTCCTTTT
>CAYYPF010000103.1:0-4387 GCA_964473475.1 Microcaldota archaeon
TTCAGCTTCTACATCTAAAGATTCGTCATTATCGCAAATGTTGTTTTCATTTTGGTCTAAACAACATGAGTTTCCTACTTTTATGTACGGTAAATCACAAGTAATCGTATTGTCTGAAGGTTGATTTTGAATACAGCCACTAATTATAATCAATCCTATAATTAGAACAATAAATGGTTTCGTATCCATAACGTTCTTTGACTTCAATGATTTTTTAAATGTTGTTTCAAGAAGTACATCTCATAGCAAATAAAAGTTATTAAGGAATTTGAGATAGATGGGAGAAGAGTGAATATATTGGTCAAGATGAGCTAGAAAAAAGAATTACCTAGCACTCTTTGCAATTCTTTCTACTTCATCCCTCTTCTTAATTGCATAACTTGTTTGTGCATCATTGTTTGCAGTGTGAATAATTTCATCTGCAAGACCTTCTGCGAGGGACTTTGGCTTATTGAATGTTCCCATAATTGCTGCAAGAGTAATGTTTCTTAGTGCAAGGTCAATCCTTCTAGGTGCAGAAATATCTACTGCAACCTGGTATCTTACTCCACCGTAAGTTACTCTGGTAACATCTTCTCTTGGTGCTGCATTCTCTAATGCAGTTACAAGAACTTGAACTGGATTTTTCTTGGATTTTTCAGCAATCATATCTAAAGATTCTTCAACTATTCTCATGACCTTAAGCTTTTTTCCCTGCAATTGGCCGTGTGTTCTAATAATTTTCCCAGAGGTTTTTGCTCCTGTTCCCCCCCTAAGCAGTTTATTCACAAGTCTTTCTACAACATTGACTTTCATTTTCCCTAATCTTGTCTTTCTAAACCTTCCAAATGAATGCGGAAGGGCAATTGATTGCAAAGAAATTACTTGTTTTAAACTAGGATCCCTAATCTGAACTTCATCCATTTCATATTTTCCAAAAACCTTCATATTACGCTACCTCTTTGCCCTCTCCTTCTTTCCTTTTCTGAGCATCTGTAAGTCAATACCATTTACACTTACGATTTTATATTTAATTCCCGGAATAGAACCCATAGGCCCTCTTTGTGAACCTCCTAAACCAGCAACCATTACTTCATCGTGCTCTTCTATAAATGTAATTGAACGATCTCTTGGTGCAAATACTGTAATGACTTTTCCATTTTTAATTAATTGGACCCTTGTACATTTAATTAATCCGGAGTGGGGCTGTTTTTGTTCTCTTACCACTTTCTCAAGGACGATTCCTTTTGCTTGTGGGGAACCCTCTAATGGGTCAAATCTTTCCTTTAACCTTAAGGTTCTTCGCTTATATTTTTTACTAAGCCATCGCATCCTTTTTCTCTTTCTTTTCAAGTTTCTTCCTGCGAACTCTCCTCTCGCCATTTATTCACCATTTAAATTTTAAAAATTGTATAATTTGTATTTATATTAAATTATATTGATATCATATAATATAAGTTCTAAATATACTCTTGCGAAGGTTTTAAAAAGATACTCAAACCTCCCCTGCAGGCTCCTCGATGTCAAAAGCGCAGCCATGAGCATTTTGACAGCTGTGTCACACTCCCAGGGCTAAAGCCCTGGGCTTCTGGCTTATCAGCTTTAGGCGAGAAGCCGTGCACATCAGACAAAACTTCTACTTCGGGTGCGCTTCCTCCAATGTCTAAAGACAAAGGCTTCCGCGCACCCTGGGAGTGTGAATTCCGCGAACAAAAAGAGTTGCGGAATTCACTCAATCTCCACTCCACCTTCATTCCCAGAGAATCGCCTAGTAGTTCTCAGCTGGAAGTTAGTAACATTGAATTTCTTCTTCAGGAGCTCTTTAACTGCCTTTATTCTTGCTCCTCCTCTTCCAATTACAATGCCTCTATCTTCTTCCCCTACAATGAATGTTACCTGCGTTCCTTCCCCTCTTTCCTCCACCTTTATGTCCATGTTCTGGAGGGAATGAAAGCAATTTCTAATCATGTCTTTCAAATCGCTGCTTGAAAGGATAATAAATACTGTTTTTCCGAATTTTTTAGAAAGCTGAATCAGATTTATTCCTTTTTTTCCAAGAGCTTTATATAGTTCTCCCTTATTTTCAACTAGAAATAAAAGAGCAAGCTCAGTATTCATATAATCTAATGGATAAATAGAAGTGATTTTCTGGAATTCAGAGAAATAATTAAGATCATCAGCTGTTAATTCAACCATATTCAAAACCATAATCAAAAAACAAAAATAAGCGCTTATGCGCTCTTTTTCACCAATTTAAGAATATTGGAATTTCCCTCATTCATTATAGAAACTGAGGACACTAAAAATGGTTTTCCGCAAATGGAACCCAACTCCTTGGAAGTTCCTCCAAATATATATAACGGAACTTCTTGTGCATTCGTATAATAGGAAATTTCACGGGAAATCTCCACTGGTGCATTTTTGGAAAGAATAACCAATTTTGGCTTACTAGTCCATAAACCTTTTAATGCAGTTTTAAATCCAAAGGAAACTTCTCCAGTTTCTGCAGCCAGCCTAATTGCACTCACAACTGGATCCTCCCTCTCCTTGGATGCCCTTCTCTTTGGTGGAATTTTCTTCTTCTTATCTGCTTTGCTTAATTTTCCAACAACTTGTAGTTCATCCACAAATTGTATTTGTGGGGATGCAACCGATTTTCGGTCACTTCGAGTATCTTCAACAGCATCTTTTTCTTCGCTCATATAAATACACCTTCACATATAATTGAATTTTATTTTTTAGATTCCTTTATTGCAAGCCTAATATTCCCAGTTCCTACTGGAACAGTTTGTCCAATAATTACATTTTCAGTTACTCCAACTAGATTATCTTCTTCTGATCCTGAAGCAGCATTAAGCAAGTGCTTAACTGTTTCTTCGAATGCTGCTCTTGCAAGTACGCCAATCTTATGTCCGCTTAGACCATGTCTTCCAATTGAGTCGACTTTTCCAGAAGCGCAGACTGCATCAGCAACAAGCATTATGTGTCTTATATCAACAAATAGTTTCTGCATATCCATAACCTGCTTAATCTCTTTTACAATTGCATTTCTTGCAGCCTCAATTCCAAAGATTCTTTCCATTTCTTTTACATTATTAGTATACACCCTGGTTGGATCAATATTTTTATTGAATTCAACAAGACCAGAAATATTAAATCCGCTGGCCATTATAAAGTACTCCTCTCCTTCCTTCAATACAACTGCCTTTTTTATTCCTGGAACTCCGGAGATAATTGTTGAGGAAATCTTATTGGTTACCTTTCGTATAGTACGCAACTCGTCCTCTTTTTTGAATACAATTTTTATTCTGGACTTTCCTGTTCGCACTCCCTTGTACTCTTTCCTTATAATGTCCTTGAGTTTTGTAAATGTTACACCGTAGTTCTTTCCTTCCTTCTCCCGATATGCAATCATTATTGTCCTATTCTGGAGATCGTCACTCACGCCTGCAATATCAGATATAATTACCTCTTCAACTTTTTTTGCAACTTCCCTTGCAAAATCCTCATTTTTATGATGAGGGGATTTCAGATAAATTGCTATTGCTGGCTTCTTGGGCTCTTTCTTTGCATCAACAAGTTCGATTAACCTTGGCAAACCAGTTGGAACATGCTCTGCTACTCCTGCATAGTGGAACGTTCTCATTGTATTGTGGGTAATAAGCCCGTCGAATGTAGCGAATGTTTCAACATCTTCAACTGAAAAATCATAGACATATTCACTATCTGGAGAAAAGTATTCTACCTTTCTTATCTCATCCCACACAACATCTGAATTACAAATGCGCTCCATTATAGAAAGTTCCCTGGAGACATCAACATTTTTCTTCTTAGAAAGCTCACGGAATAATCCTGTATATTTAACAAGTGCAGACCTGCCAATCTTCTGCTGTTTTGTGAAATTATTTACATAACGCACTGGATAGCCTACTTTTTTGGCAGTATTGTAAAGCAAATCGCCAAACCCTCCAATCATATCTGTATAATCCTGTTTGTTCCCTGAAAGGGCAGCCAGCTTTTCCAACCCAACTCTTTTAGCTTCTATATCAGACCCGATAGCATCTAAGAAAAGTGAGGCATATTTGTATGGTATAAGAAGGCCAGGTTGTTTCTTGTCCTTGACCTTATGGGCAAAGATTCCAAACCTTGTAAGCAGGAGTTTAATCCCATCTAAAAGCTCCTCTGAGTTTGAGGAAACACGAATAATTCCCTTCTCCACATTTACGTTTCCATCCTCATCAAAATAACCTCTCAGGAGAGCAGAAACAAATTCTGCTGGACTACTGTATGCAAATCCAGGAACGTGCTTGAAGGAAGAGCCCTTTCCGCAGATATTTTCCATAAATGAACGGAGCAAACTAGAACGAATCCTAAGATCATTGCTCCATGCAAAACCCCTATGATGCTG
>CAYYPF010000104.1:0-4384 GCA_964473475.1 Microcaldota archaeon
TGAAACATGCAAGCTAAGAAACGAGAATTTTATGGATTTGGTTAAGAACGAGGTTAAACTTAATATTAACGACAGGAAAAATTATTGAGCGCTTACAATTCGAAAAAAACCTTTATAAAGGTATCTAAAATTCAGGACTGTTTTTTTGAGTCTATTAGTGTTTAATAAAGTTCCTTGCTGAGAGTGCTGCAACTGCCCCATCTGAACTTGCAACAATTACTTGCTTAATTGCTCCGCTTCTCACATCCCCAGCTACAAATACTCCTCCTAAATTAGTTGAGAAATTATTATTTGCGAGTATGTAATTATTTTGATCTTTTTTTACTTCCTTGAATACTTCTGTATTTGGATCCATCCCAATAAATACAAATACAAAATCAACCTTAAGTTCTTCTTCCTTTCCACTCTTTGTATCTTTTAGTTTAATACTCTCAACTTTCTTCTTTCCAATTATTCCACTTACAGTCTTATTCAGTAAGAATTCAATTTTCTTATTGGATTTTACCTTATCTATTACAGCTTTATCTGCCCTAAACTCTTCTCTCCTATGGATAAGATACACCTTAGATGCGAAACTGGAAAGATATTCTGCCTCTTCCAATGCTGAATTTCCTCCACCTATTACAGCTACTGTTTTTCCTTTTGTGAATGGGGCATCACATATTGAACAGTAACTTACTCCCTGGCCCTTAAGCTCCTCTTCTCCTTTTACTCCAATTTTCTTTTCTGAGCATCCAGTTGCAATAATTACTGTCTTTGATTCAAATTCTCCATAATTTGTTTTTATTTTTTTTATTTTTCCTTCTAGTTGTGCTTCCTGAACTTCATACATATTCTTTATTTCCACTCCTAAGGAAAGAACATGCTCAGCCATATTGTTTGCAAGATCCATTCCTGAAATGGATTTAGTTCCTGGCCAGTTCTCAACTACAGAAGTTGAGGAGATTTGCCCTCCATTTATTGGCTTTTTTTCTAGAACTATGGTAGTTAAACCAGCTCTTGCTCCGTATAAAGCTGCTGTAAGTCCTGCTGGACCTCCGCCGATAATTATTAAATCGTAAATCATTTTTCTCCCTCTTTCTTTTTCACTAAAAGGAACTGGGCCAAGAGTGCTTCTAATTGTATATGATCATGCGCTCCCTCAACCATCCTAAAATTATATTCTGCAATCTTATCTATAAGAAATATTCTTTTTTCTTCTGGAATATCTATTGTTTGAATCTCCCTATATATTTGCATCATTATATCCTCTCCGCTTAATCCATAGCTAATCATTAGGTATTGGAGTTTTTTTCTTGCTTCTATGAAATTTCCACCTATTGCAAGCTCGAGCATTTCCCTTACTTCTTTTGGTTTAGCCCTGCTGCTAATCTTATGAACTAATTCTGCAGTAATGTGATCTGAATGCATTGCACATCCTTGCATTACATTCAATGCCCTTCTCATATCTCCTTCAGAAACATAGAAGATTGCAGGATAAGCATCTTCTGAGATCTTTAATTTTTCCTCCTTTGCAACCTTCTCAACCATTTCCTTTACTTCCTTTTCCTCTAAAGGAGCAAATCTAAATAGTGCACACCTGCTCTGGAGAGGTTCAATTAATTTACTTGAGTAATTACAACTTAAAATAAATCTAGAAATTCTTGAATAGGACTCCATTGTTCTCCTTAATGCATGCTGGGCATCTGAAGTTAGTGCATCTGCTTCATCTAAGAAGATTAATTTGAAATCTGCATCTCCTAAGGAAACACTTCTTGCAAAATCCTTTATTCTTCCCCGTACTACATCAATTCCTCTTTCATCACTATTGTGCAATAAGACCGGGGTTGTTCCACCCCAAAAAACCTCTGCCCCTGGAACTGAGACATCATATACATAATCTGAATATTCCTCCATTTTTATACCTGTTACTTTTACCACATATAAATCTGACTCAACAAGCATCCTGAGTTTTCCAATGTCTTTTTTATCATACAGACTATCCAGAACTTCCCTTGCAACCTCTTTGGAAACACGATTGGATTTCTTACTATAGAGCGAATGCCGTAGTATATATCTACTTCTACCACCATACATTTTTGACAGTTTATTAAAGATATACGACGGTAACAGGACTGACTTGATATACGTAAACTTCTTGTTCGGCCATATTAACCTAGCTTCTCTTGGGAAAACGCTCGATTCTATATTAGAAATGCGACTTAACCATGCAACATCAATCAAACACTCCTGAGACACTGAAGAAATACGGGCAACTGCACCCCACTCCCCACAGCCATCACCATCCCAATAGCCTTTTATAAAGGCTATTTTGGATTCTGGGGTTGCTTGAAATACAAATGATGGAATGCGTTTTGTATGGGCTCTATGAACTTCGGTAGAATCATAGAAATTATCTCTCATGAATTTTGTTAGTTGAGTATTAAAAATCCTAGTCTGCATGGATGTTTTGTTTTCTCGATTAAAACCAGAAGCGCCTAGATGAGAGGAAAAATTTAAACCAAGGGAAGAGCTTATCTGTTTTATTCTGGAGATATGGACTGCGTCTATTGGGTCTGGATAATCAAGAACATATATGATCTGCCCACCAGAACCGTTTTTATTAAATGAAGTGCACCCTTCTGCCAGATACATTCCAAAAAACCAACTCAAATCATCATTAAATGCAAGCTGATCAAAATTAAATTTCAATGTTGGATTTTCCTGGAGACCACTCCTGAGTTCACAAAATTCGCTGGACTTGTAATCGCTTAAATCAACAGCACGTAGTTCTCCATCCAAAGTGCTCTTAAAAGAGATAAGGAGATCTCCTTTTTTTATTTCTTCAGCTTTCTTTGAGATAATATTGCCATCTTCATCAAATACCATTATGGAATGATCCAAACTCGTTTTTACTTCTCCGCCTTCGTACGTTATTTTGATTACTTCCCCTACCTTATGCCGGAATATGTGGCCTACCTTCATAAACCTTATTTTATATTCTTTATCCAAAGAAAGAACTTCCAAGTCAGAAACCGGAACTCTTTTAGAAGTTGAATCAGTGTAATATTTCTCAGCCAACCATCCAAAATTTACTCTTTTTATTTCACCTCCAATCTTAATTAGTATCGGAGTATCTGGAGTTACGCTCGCATTGAGCTCTAAAATATTTCCGCTTAAATTTTCTCCATACAATTCATGAGCTAATGCTAAGGTTGCTGTAGTTTTTCCTACTCCTGGAGGTCCTGCAAAAATTAAATGAGGCATATTTTTTGTTTTTGCAAATGCCCTTAGGCTCTTTAAGATTTCTTTCTGCCCAAGTATATCTGCAAGTTTCTTTGGGCGATATTTTTCTGTCCAGGGAAGTAAATTAGAAGAATCATCCATATGTGCAACCACCAACTATTTCAAGATAAAGGAATATTCCAATAGTTATTTAAAAACAGAGCGTTGAAGGAAAATAAATCATAAGGTTTTTAATTTACAACAGGTTAGTACCTTTATGGATCGAGTAAAAACAGGTATTGAAGGTTTGGATGAAATGCTACAGGGGGGTTTGCCAAAAAAAAGGCATACTGCATTATATGGTGGTCCTGGTTGCGGAAAAACTTCATTTGGATTTGAGTATATTTACAAAGGAGCACAAATGGATGATGTTGGAGTTTACATTACACTTGAGGAAAATCCAGAGGATATAGTTGAGAATATGAAGACTACTTTTCCTTTATTTACTGATATAGAGAAATTAACAAAAGAGAAAAAGATGACTGTAATAAAACCTGATAAATTGAGCCTTGATGGAATTTCAGCAATACTTGAAGAATGGGTAATTGATGCAAAAGCAAGAAGAGTAGTAATTGATTCATTAACCATAATGAAGATGGCTGCTAAGGAGATGGAAGATTACAGAGCAATGCTCTTTGAGTTCTTCTCGCTCTTAAAGAACTTAGATTGTACAAGCTTAACTACTCTTGAAGCAAATAAAGCTGGAAGGGAACAGATTGAATTTGATATGGAACACTTTGTAATGGACGGAATAATTAATCTCTATAATTTGGATCGCGGAGATAAAAGAATACGGGCATTAGAGATATTTAAAATGAGGGGAACCAACCATTCAAGGGAGCTTGTTCCTTTTAAGGTTACTCCTTCGGGAATTAAGGTGTACGTTGGGGAGAAGGTATTCTAATACGTCTTGAGTCCTGATCAATAGTACTTAGACACAATAGATATTACTAAGTGGTCTTGAAGGTCTTGAGTCTTAGTTTATATTGCTCAATAAACTTACCAGAGGATTTACTTTTTTTAAAATGTGATTCTAAAAGTAAGTTATTTAGATTTTATCTTCCTTAATAGCATGTAGCGGGTAAGGCCAAGGATGTGGCGTGTACCTTGAGGTGCACAA
>CAYYPF010000105.1:0-4380 GCA_964473475.1 Microcaldota archaeon
CTCTTTAGCCATAAAGAATAATTTTTCATAACATATGGCATGCCTGTTATATTCGTCGCCAGTTACGAACGAAGCGGAGTTCTGGCGACTTCCATTAGGAAAGTTTTTGTTGGCGAGCGTTTTAATTAGCATTCTGTGTTATTAGACAATTGTTTAAGAAGCCCCCACTATCCGATTATTTCTACCTAATTATAATCTCTTTTCCATACTTTTCTGATAGTTTTTTCTTGAGATCTTTTTTATCAACACAAAAGATAGTAGGATCGGAGCGTCCACTATCTATGCCTGAACCTGCAATATTTATTCCGCCGGATTTGCCTTTGGTTGAGACTACACACACCCCTTCTTTTTCTTCTGGACACTTATATTTGTAACCAGATTCCATTTTTTCTACTTTACAAACAAGTTTTTCTTTCATTTTCTTTCCCCCTTAACTTTACAAACTCCATATCCTTTCAATGCTAATTCTATTTGCTTAGACACAGACACACCAGTTTCTTGTTTAATTTCTTCCATTCTAGTTATATCTCCTTTTGGCAAACTTAAACATATTCTCTTTTTATTCATTGTTAATCACCTTTAATATATGTTAATCATATGTAATATTTAAACTTTTAGCTTAGAACAAATAGGGAAGTAGGCATTTGTGAGGGCTTCTGTTATTAGCGAGCCAACAAAAATTGAATATAACATCGAAATTCCTGTTAAACTCTTTCCCAGTTACGTAGTTCTGGGAAACTTCGTCCGAAGAGTAATTTTTGGGCTAAACGAACGAAACGAAACGACGAGAAAACCTAGCGATGTATTTAAAAACGAAAAAGTTATATTCTACAGCATATATTTTACTTAAAGGGAGCGAGAAAACTAAAATGACCAATGATGATATATCTAAAGAAGATGTTACGAAAAATTTTGAAGAAATTATTAAGTCTAATAGAATTTCAAAATTCCAAGAAATTGTGACCTTTCTTAAAAAGGGGTTAGGTGAAGAGATATATAATGATTCAAAGAATAAAAATCATGATATATTGAATGTGATTAGAAATTTAGCGGTAATTTCTCCAAAGGAAACTCTCTATGTGTTTCAACAAATTTATCAATACCTTTCTGAAAAAGAGTTTGAAAATAATGAAAGAATTGAATTAGCCACGCTTTACTTTTGGATTGGAGATGTAATTTATCAATTAAATAGAGACGGCTTTGGAAAGTATTTTCTAAAAGCATATATTGAAGATATAGCATTTCATCAAGATTATACAAAGGGAGGTGCAATAGAAGCTCTTAAAGTTCGATGTTATCTTGGTGAAAAGGGTATTAACCTTATTGATAAAGAACTGTTTAGAATTGCTAAAGTATCAACAATGCAAGAATTGAAGCAGTATCTTTCTTCAATAAGTAGAGGAGAGTTTGAAAGAATAGTAGTAGAATTAGAAAATTTATTTTCATTAGAATTTAATGAAGACTTTTTCTTTCCATTAACTGCATTAAAAGAGTTAATTCTGAAAATTGAACCGATGGTCAAAAGGAAGACAAATAAGGAAAAAGCAATTTTACTTGAACAATTATGTCAACTATTATTTGGTTCAATTCCAGGTTTTAAATACAAATTTGACGAAAGGTCTACTTTATTTCAATTAGATGGTTTCATCACAAATAATTCAAAAAACCCATATTTAAGTGATTTAGGGAGAAATATTATTGTAGAGGCAAAACAATATTTTCATAGGAACTATATTGATAGGAAAATAATTGATATTCTAGCTATGAATAACATTAGAGCTAATGCTACTTCTGCTTTTTTAGTTACAAGTGCAAGGTTAGGTAATCCTACAATTAGAGAGATTCATCATAATTATCTAAGAACTGGTAAATATATAATATACCTTAGTTTTGAAGATATTAAAGATATTGCTGAAGAGAAAGTTTCGTTCCCGATTTTGATTTCAAAAAAAATATCCGACATAAGATCTCAAAGAAAAATAAAATAGTTTTCTCGCATCTTGATTTTTAGATATATTTTTATAGATATCAGTCTTTAACAATTATATGAACGATTTTAAGCTCCAAGTTGAAAAATATGAAAAACAAGTTGATATTGATAGCCAAGATAATAACGTCTTAATCTATTCTGAGTATGATAAATTTGATAAACATTCACTAAATCTAAAAGAATATTTAAATAAAGAAGGAATAAAGACAAAAATTATTCCATCCAAGACGAAAAAAGGATTTAGAAGTAGTTGTTGCGATTTTTTAGCTGAAAATGTTCTATTTTTTATTGGTGGTGCTATAGCTTCATGGCCCATCGGAAAATACTTAGATTGGTTATGGAAAGAATCAAAGATTATTATTAAAAACAACAAACATCTTTTCAAAAAAAGAGATTATTTTATTGTTAGATGTCCTATATCTATTTATGATAAAAAAAATAAAAAAGTCAATACTACTATCTATACTGGTGAGATAAAGGACGTAACTAACAGAATTGAATCGGATTTTAATATTAAATAAGTTTTCTCGCCCCTTAATGTTATTACTGAAACGATTTTCTCGCCTTGATTACATGTTCTAGAAGTATCGCTACGCTTAGTATATTGAATAGCCCAAAAAATTATTGAGTTTAACAGAGCGATCGCTGTTATACCCCCTGAAGGAGCGAAGCGACGAGGAACGGAGAAATTAAGGCTCGACCAATTATTTTTTTATAGCATGCCACTTCATAATATATCTTATAAGAAAAATTATGCCATATAATAGAAAAGCAATTGTAACTATCCATAATATGAGATTATCTAGTTTAGTTATCAAAACTCCAAGAAGAGTAAGACCAATTGCAAAAGTTATTTCATAATTTAATTTTAATTCATTCATGCTTTCAATATCCGATAACGGAACATACTTTAGATCGGGCATTTTAAATCTACCCTTCATCTTGCCCATGTTAATCTTTTTATTTACCATTTTTTTTAACTAATAATGAGTCAATGAATTTTTCTTTATCAGCATCACTCATATTTGGATCTAAGGAAGATTTGATTATTTCTCTTGCATCTTTGATAGAAATTAGATTCTTTTCGATAAGCTTGTTTATTATCTCAAAACTTACCTGCATCATGTCAATTGGTCCTATTCGTATGCCCATATTTTATATAGAACCTGTGATAAATAAATACTTTTCGGTTAATTCTTCTAGGTCGAGCCTTAATTAGATATAACATATGCGATCGCTGTTAGTTGCCCTCAAATACTTAGAGAGGCTAAATTTTAATGTAATGTTCTGTAGCGAAGCGAAGGAAAAATTCAAAGTTGGCGGGCGAGAGTTCATAAAGGCGGGCGTCTGTATTGTTATCTTTTATAAGTAATAAATAACCAAAAGATTTATAAAGAAAAGCTTATTATTATATAGTTAAGGTGAACTAAAATGGATAGGTTAGATTATCTCACAATTTACCATGGGAGAATTCTATTGGATAACTTAGAAGCAAAATTTCCAGATCATTATAAAAATATAAGAATGGTCACAAATAATGAACCTATTGGAAAATGGGTTAGTGGACAAGAACAGGGAATGTTTGGAAGCTTATATGTTCTTAAACTTGATGAAACTGTAATGGCTTCTATTACTGGTGGTGAAATTTTTAGACCTAAAATTCTTCATAGCTTTTATACTTATGATTTAACAACTAATTCTCCTTTAACAAAAGAGGGTATACCTGTAAATACAAAATGTTGGAAAGGTTCTAATGTTTCTAAAGAAGAACTTGAGGTTTTATTAAAAAGACTTGGTTTACCAAGTGTAGATTTGTAATGATAAATGGGGGTTAGCTCGCCTGCCAATTGCAACTAACATCGAAAATTCCTGTTAAAATCGTTTTCAGTTACGAAGTTCTGAAAACCTGTGTCCGCAGAGTAAATTTGAAGTTCGTTCTATCCAGCGAACACAGTGAGCCTTCAAGGAAAATCATCAAGGGCAAGAAGTATGTTTATCAAATGAGGCTAAGCAATACATTAAAACAATGTATCAAGGGGCAAAAAAAATCTAGAAAATCAGTCAAACAGATCACATTCCTCTGAATTCATTACACATATTATCTTTTTTGGAGTAACATATATTATTTTTATATCATTATTATAATCTTTATTGTTTTTTTGTATTAATATTATATCTTTTAAATCTAAATGGGAAGAATGATCAAAAATTAGAACATTTGAACCCCACTCCTTTTTCATACATAGTTTATAATAATCGCCTTTCTCACTTGATTTATTAGCTTGTGGATTCCACAATTTTTTAATCACTTTGTTTTTGTTGTCTTTGATACAATATTTTATTTCAATACTAGTAAAGATATTGTCAAAATGAAAGTAGAAATTTTTATC
>CAYYPF010000106.1:0-4342 GCA_964473475.1 Microcaldota archaeon
GTTTTTTCCCAGCTTTTCAACATTGTTGAAAATGACCAGTGGTCACACAAGTAATACCCAGCACAGTGGAATCTCTAGCTGTCAAAAACAAGCCATCGAGACATTGCCATGTCGAGATATTTGAACGGTCGTCGTTCAATTCACCAGTCTCTGTCTGGTGGTTTTTGACAAGAAAACAACAAGCAATAAAAATAATAAAGTTGACATGTTAGCAGTTGATCAAGTATCAATATTATACAAAAAGTGAGAAACAAGTCTGATGAAAATGACGCGCGAAACAATTTCAGTTCCGGTAGAACCTATTGTGTTACAATGGCTCAGAAATAGTTCAGGCTGGACACAGGCCGAAGTCAGCAAAAAACTCGGACTTCAGGAGGACACTTATTTGAAAATAGAATCCGGGGAGAGGAAGCCAACCCTTCGTCAAATAGAATTGTTGGCTAAGACATTTCACAGACCTGTTGCAGCATTTTTGCTTTCTGCACCGGCAGAAGAACCAAGTTTACCTCAAGATTTTAGGTCAATTCCAAGTGATAAGAGACCGTTCTCTAGAAAACTAAGGCGGGTATTCAGACGGGCACGTTGGCTTCAAAATTCTAGTAAAGAATTAATGACTAATCTTAGTCTAAGTATAGAACCAGGCATAAAAAAACATAATCTTTCAGACAATCCAGCTGAGATCGCAGTACAAGAACGTTCTGCTTCAGGAATTAATTTAGATGTACAGAGTAAATGGAAAAATTCTTACGAAGCATTTGCGATGTGGCGTAATTTCTTAGAGTGCAAAAACATAAGGACATTTCAAATAAGCATGCCAATCGGAGAAGCACGCGGTTTTTCGCTAACTGATAAAAAACCATATTTAATAGTAGTCAATTCTGCCGATGATATAAATGCAAGAATATTTACACTGTTTCATGAGTATGGGCATATTTTGCTTTCAGAGACTAGTGTATGTATTCCAGAATTAGCGAGTAATAAGGATGGTTCTAAAGAAGCATCAGCTGAAAGATGGTGTAATAAATTTGCCGCAGAATTTATCTTACCACTCGAGACCAGATCACAACTGGCCACAGAACTACCAGTCATAAATCAATCAGGTTTTTGGAAGGCACTAAATCATTATTCGAATCGTTTTAAGGTAAGTAAATTTGCTTTACTCATCAGAATGAAAGAATTTGATCTAATTAAAGATGTTGATCTAACTAAATTCATAGAACTCCTCAGGGAAAGCGAAAAGAAAAAGGGTGGTGTTGGTCGTGGTTTAACTCAACTTGACAGATGCAGACAGGAAAGAGGAAACAATTACGTTTCACTTGTTTTAGGAAATCTTGATCGTGGTTTAATTAACACCCGCGACGCACTTGATTACCTTTCGATTAGAATGAAATACTTAGATTCATTGAGAAGTAGGCAGCGAGGTGCAAAGAATGACTGATGAAGTTATCTACGTTGCTGACACTAGCGCCTTGATAGAGATCCAACACAAGTATCCTAACGATGTTTTTGGAACGCTCTGGGATAACCTATCTAATCTAGCTAAGAACGATAGAATCATCGCACCTAAACAGGTTTTCGAAGAGATAAAGAGATTCGCTAGAGATGATTATATTAAAACTTGGGTATCAAACCACAAAAAAATCTTCATGGACCCAACGCCGGTGCATATCTTTAAAGTCAAAGAGATCTTAAAGCAGTTTCCAAATCTTATTGATCCATTCAGTGAGTATGAACAAGCAGATCCCTACGTAATCGCTTTAGCATTATGCAAGAACCCACAATCAAAACTATTTGAAAATGTACGAATAGTAGTTACGGAGGAGAGTTTTACCAAAGAGAACAGAATCCCATTCGTCTGCGCCAAACTAGGAGTTCAGTGCATAAATACACTAATGTTCTTTAGACAAGAAGAATGGAAATTTTGAAAAAGACAGAATAAGACAATGAGGGAATTTAATGGTTTTAATAGAAATGAATACCGAATTTAGGCAGGCCCTTGAGCTGATGGAAAAAACCAGTAAGAACGTCTTCATCACTGGCAGGGCTGGAACAGGAAAATCCACACTCCTGGAATACTTCAGGGGAAAAACCACAAAAAAAGTGGCCCTGCTTGCCCCAACAGGTGTTGCTGCCCTCAATATTCGTGGACAGACCATACACTCATTTTTTAGATTCGGGCCGGGCATTACAATAAATAGAATAGAAAAATACAAAGGAAAAAATGAAAATCTCTATAAAAAACTTGAAATAATTATAATAGATGAGATCTCAATGGTGAGAGCAGACCTGCTGGACTGCATAGATAAATTTCTTAGGTTAAACAGGGAGAGCAAAAAACCATTTGGAGGGGTACAAATAGTCTTTATTGGAGATTTATACCAGCTTTCTCCAATTGTTAATGGAAAGGAAAGGGAATTATTCAGAAATAGGTACAAAAGCCAGTACTTCTTTGATGCAGACGTATTCCAGGATCTTGAAATGGAATTCATAGAGCTTGAAAAAATATACCGCCAAAAGGATATTGAATTTATTTCCATCTTAAATGCCATTCGCAGTAATCTGGCTGGTGAAGAAGAATTAAGGGAACTGAACATGCGGGTTAATCCTGAATTTGAGAAAAAAACAGATGATTTTTACATATACCTTACAACCACCAACATGCTGTCCGAGGAAATAAACAATCGGGAATTAAAAAAACTAAAAGGAAAAAGTTTCAACTATACTGGGAAACTAAAGGGTAATTTTGACAAGGGATCCCTTCCAGCTCCTCTTGATCTGAATGTAAAGGCAGGTTCACAGGTAATGCTCCTGAATAATGATTCCCTGGATCGCTGGGTCAATGGAAGCATAGGAAAAATTACTGCCATTGAAGAAGATTGCATAATCGTAAAACTTTCTGATGGAGAAGAAGTTGAAGTTGATCCTCATAAATGGGAACTATATACGATGCACTATGACAAGGAAAAAGACAGCCTTGAGTCTGAAGTTCTTGGATCATTTACACAATTTCCAATGAAGCTTGCGTGGGCAGTAACAATCCACAAGGCCCAGGGAAAAACCTTTGATAAAGTAATTATAGACATTGGAAGCGGAACCTTTTGCCATGGCCAGGTTTATGTGGCATTAAGCAGGTGCACAACGCTTGAAGGAATAATACTCAAAAAACCAATAGAGAAGAAGCATATTTTTATGGACTGGAAGGTTGTTAAGTTTCTCACCAAATACCAGTATGGAAAATCCGAGAAGAAATGCTCTCTTGAAGATAAGATCAGGATTATAAAAAAAGCAATAAGGGATAATTCCAAATTGGATATTGTTTACCTGAAAGCCAGCGATGTGAAAAGCAGAAGAACAATAAAGCCAATTTCTGTTGGAGAACAGGAATACATGGGAAGGACATACCAGGGTCTTGAGGCCTTTTGCTTAAAGAGAAACGCAAACAGGATGTTTCGGGTTGACAGGATACTGGAGATATCCAGAACCAACCAAGCTCAGGACGTGGTGAGGGAAGGTTAAAATTGAATGATTCCACCAGTTTTTAACTTGGTGGTTTGATAGTAATATCTGCAAGTGTGGTGGAACCATAGCTGTTAAAATGCTTGCATATTCGTGAGCATTTTGACAAAGATAAGATGAGAAAGGATGGCGTTGTTGTGAGGTGGAAAATATGAAAATTGACCCGGAACTGACCCCCCTAATTTCTTTTATATATCTTATCTATGAAGATACCTTTGTAAAGGTGTTATTATGAGAACTAGTGATGGTAGGGAAACAATGTCAACTATTTTCTTAACAGATACCCCTCAATCTCAGATCACTAATAATAAACAATTAGAAGCAATTGAAAAAATGAATGAAAAAATAGAATCGGAAAAAAATAATAATCCAAAACCTTTTGTTAAATGGGCAGGAGGTAAAAGGCAATTGATAGATATTTTATTTAGCAACGTCCCAGATTCATTTAACAACTACCATGAACCATTTGTAGGTGGTGGTGCACTATACTTCAAATTATGGTCAGAAGGCAGAATCAAAAAAGCATTTCTTAATGATTTCAATCAAGACCTAATTGACACATACAGAGTAATTCAAACTAGACCAAAAGAACTTATCGAAGAGCTACAATCTGGAAAATATAAAAATGAAAGCGAGGCATATTATAATATAAGAAAAATCAGGCCTCAGGATTTAGTAGAAAAAGCAGCGATATTTATATATCTAAATAAAACTGCATTTAACGGATTGTATAGAGTGAACTCCAAAGGAGGGTTCAATGTCCCTTTTGGAAAGTATACAAATCCAAAGATATGTAATGAAGAGAATATTATGTTGGTTTCTGAAT
>CAYYPF010000107.1:0-4327 GCA_964473475.1 Microcaldota archaeon
AGGTTCCGCATGTCCAATCAAGCCTAAATCTGGAGGCTTCAATATCCTGTGCATCCCCAGTTAGTGCTGGTATTTGTTCTTGAACATAGGAAAGTGAAGTATAAATATTATCCTCATTTATTCCTTCAAGTTTGGAATAACAAACAGGAATTAGATCTGTTAGTTCATTACTTGCATAAGAAAATGAAACATATTCCGGATATAATTCTTCATAAGGAACCTTTGAGTTCAGGATCTTCATTCCAAATAGCATGGTTATATAGTCGCAGCTGGTTTCATTTCTGCAGGGATATGCATCGATCAGCTCGTTTGTAGAATAATCTACTTGAGAAATAATTATTCCAACCCTGCAATAAAGCTCCTCTTTATACCCTAAGGAATCATAGCCAGGTTCATCATTTCTGCTGGTATTGAAAGATAATAAAAGATCCTTAGCCTCTTGAAGTTCTGCATCACCAGGGTAATATTGGAATTTATAATAGGAATATAACACTGAAATAATATCGCTTTTATTCTCTAGGATATCTCCACCTTTCAAAATAAATATTTTGGTTGAATCTACACTCACAATAGAATACGGAATTCCATCCAATGTGAAATTTGTCTGTGTAATTACACTGGAATTTTCCTCAGGATATAAATAGTTAGAAATATCCATTGCAAATGTTAATGATCCCAAAAGTAAAAATAACACTAAATACTGAATTCTCATAGAACTGAATTCTCAAAAAAGATTTAAAAAGGATTTGCCTGGCTCATTTTTCTCATTTTTCCCTTTTTATCCTGAGCCAACAAAAAAAGTTCCAGAGAATTGATATTCACTAGCTCAGATTGAAACCGCATTTTCAATAATTCATTGAACGTAGCGACCGATAAAATAGTTAGCTTAGCTGGTTCTGAATACCATATAATCCGCAACTTCGAGTAGAGCTTCTTTGTATTCAGAATCTGGAAGCACCTTAATTTCGTGCTTTGCTTCTTCAATTAATTTTAATGCAAACAAAGAGGCGTATTCAATAGCACCTGAACTTTTGAATAAATTAATTGCTCTCGAGAGTTTTTCTTTTTCTCGTGTATGGCTAAGGATTATTTTCTTAAGTTCACTTGATGCTGGTTTACCCAAATGCTCCAATGCATAAGAAAGCATGAGCGTTCTTTTTCCTTCAGTGATGTCTCCTCCGATTTCCTTTTTATATTTCTCCTCTTCTCCAACAATATTCAGAACATCATCCTGTATCTGGAATGCCATTCCAATCTTATAACCAAAGTTTTGCAAATTTTTAGAGAACTTTTCCTTTCCAGCAATTATTGCTGCAGCTTCGCAAGAGGTACTAATTAGTGCACCAGTCTTAAGTGAGATCATTTCCAGATATTCCTTTTCTCGGACATCTATAAATTTGTCCTTGTACCATTTCAGCTCAAGAGCTTGTCCTTCTACAACTTTCTTGAAGCATTCTACTAGAAGGGAAGAAAGTACAATCATTTTCTCTCTAGAATTGCTTACATTCATCATCTCTCTCCAAACTAAAGTGTATAATGCATCTCCAGTGTTTATTGCAATTGGGATTCCTTGATCTATATGCATTGTTGGTTTTCCTCTTCTAAGTAAGGAATCATCTTCTATATCATCATGTACCAGACTAAAGCAATGAAACATCTCGATTACTGCTGCAGTTCGTACTGCTTCTTCTTTTTTTCCGCCTAATGCACCCGTACAAAGAAAAAGTAATGCTGGCCTTAAGCGCTTCCCTCCACGCATAATATACTCTAAAATAAGATCATACATATATGAGTTCTTACTCTCGCTCTTGAGTGATTTTTCAATATGTTTTTCTGTTGCTTCTACATCAGTTTTAACAAGCTCGTAGAATTTCATAAAAAGACCTTACTTGAAAGAGTTATTAACTTTTTCTATTGAGCGGATTTATAGTTAGCTGAGGCCGCTCTGGCCGCAACGGACTAATAAAAACTTAGGCTCGTTGCTTTAGTCGCTCCGCGACGGTCTGGCATTAGTTGGTTTAGAGTATCCGATCTTTTTCTTGAAACCGCAATTTAGGCATTCATAGCATAGGAGTTTTTTCTCAGAATATGCCCGAACCTTAACTGTCTCTCCTGGAATCCAATAGGTGAAACACTTCTTGCAAAATTGAAGGGCTTGCTGGCGCTTAAGCCTGTGCCTGTATCTCTGCTGAAACTTTCGTACTAGCTGGAGGTACCTGCGCATTCGCTCAGGGTGAGATTTGGAATTCTCCTTTGCTTCACTCAGTAATCTTGAGATTGAATACCTCACTGCAGAATTTATAAACCCTTTTCTCAATTTACGCATACAGAAGAACATGAATGATTTTTTATATAAATATTTCGTAGAGCCAATCCAGACCCATGAAGGGTATAATTTAGTGAATACTATTACGTATGCAGCAATTGCACTCGTATGTGTATTTCTCATTTTTAGATGGTTCAAGAAGAGCGGAATAAAAGTTGATTCTCAATTTATTTCGAATATAATTCCATTTGTACTTCTTGGCTCAACTGTTCGGGTAGTTACTGATTCTATTTACACTGGGGTATTCAAGCCAATTACTCCAATTCATAAGGCAATTCTTGACTCACATATTTATGATTACGGGTATTTGACTACTTCTCCTGGGATATATCTAGTTACAGCAGGAGTACTACTAGTTTCTCTATTCCTCTTGCATAAGATGAAAAAATTAGATAAATTATGGATTGTTGGGACTGCCTTGTTTGTTCCACACTTATTACTTTTGGTTCCATTCATGAAATATGCTCTTTATTCAATTCCAATTATTCTTCTGGCGATAATTCCAGCATTGATTATATTCAAATTATACAAGAGTAAATTATACTCATTTATGGTCTTTTCCCAGGCCTTGGATGGAGCAGCCACGTTCTTTATAATTGATTTTGGAGCAAAATTAATGGGAATACAGTATGGGGAACAGCATGTAATTTCTAGAGGGGTTGGGGAATTATTCGGAACATTCTTCACATTTTATTTGATTAAAGTATTGATTGCTTCAGCTGTTGCGTACTTGCTGAATAGTGAAAAGAAGAACAGTGAAGAAGAAAAGAACTTTATTGTTCTTTTGATTATAATTATTGGGCTTGCACCAGGAGTGCGGGATATATTAAGAATGGTTGTGGGCGGATAGCTGAATTTCTCTGGCGGTCTTGAAGGTCTTGCTCAAAAATACTAAGCAGTGCAGACAATACGATTCTAGTCTTGAAGGTCTTGCTTAATTATACTCAGCAAGTACAGGTATTGCTAATGTGGTCTTGAAGTTCAGCAGAACTTTAAGAACTTGTGGCAACAGCCACATGGTCTTGAGTCTTGGAGGTTTTGGATGCGTGCAGAACCGCATCGATAGAATTTAAGTATTACCCATGTAATAAATTTAAGTAAAGGGAATAACATGCTCACGTTCATAAGTGCTGGAATAAGTTTTGATCTTACCTTGAATGGAGTAGAAGAATTGAAAAAATGCGAGGAAATTTACGCAGAAATTTATACTTCTCCAATTCAAAAAGAAGATGTGAAAAAACTAGAAATAATTATTGGAAAGAAAATAGAAATAATTGAACGGGAAAAAGTTGAGGGTAATTTCTTAGTAGAAAGAGCAGAGGAAAAGAGAGTTGGATTAATTGTAGTTGGAGATGCACTAATTGCAACTACGCATATTACCCATCTAATTGAATGCAAAAAAAGAAAAATTCAAACAAAAGTAATCCACAATTCTTCTATTACAACTGCAGCAATTGGAAAATCAGGTCTACAAATTTATAGATTTGGAAAGAGTGCAACGCTTCCTTACTGGAGAAAGAATTATGAGCCAACCTCTCCTTTAGAAGCAGTTGAGGAAAATCTAAAGAGAAATTTACATACGATCTTATTTTTAGATTTGGATAAAGAACTTGGGCCAATGGATGCAAAGAAAGGAATAGAAATGATTGAACAAATAGAAAAAAGAATCGGAAGAAAAATTATTGAGAAATTAGTTATATTATCCAGAGTTGGGTATACTGATGAGAAAATCTCTTATGGAACTCTAGAGGAACTAAAGAAAAGGAATTTAGGAAAACAATTATTCGTATTTATTGTGCCTGCTAGATTGCATGAAATGGAAAATGAATACTTGGATCTGTATTGTACCTGCAAAATTGCATGATATTCAGAACCAACTAATTAATGCCGATCTTAAGTATGGCGTTTACCACAACGGTTCTGAATAGATAGAGACATCTTCAAGTACGAAGTACTTGATAGAGCTAGAGACGCCAGAGAATGAATTGCCATTCTCTGCGC
>CAYYPF010000108.1:0-4306 GCA_964473475.1 Microcaldota archaeon
TCGGAAACTCCGAAATTAATCCAAAGATTTAAATCTTTGGTTTCCTTGCGGTGGTGATCAAATGAAAAAATATATTCTTTTTGCATTGGTTTTTTGCATGCTTTCTGGAGTAGTATTCGCACAGGTTGAAGAAATTGTAAGTTATGAAATGAATGATAGGATTACAATGAACATTCAGCCAAATGGAGATGTAAAGGCAAAGGAAGAAATCGAATTAACTGCAGTTGCGTATCAGGCAATTAAAGCTGCATACCCTAATTGGAGTGCGTTTATGAGATTATTTAAACCAGAAAATACCCCAATACAGATGGTTGATCTGAATTTAGATGCTGATGATATGGCAAACAAAATTACTGCTGATTATACCCTTAAAGGTGCATCAGTAAATAAAGGGGATTACTGGGAACTTGAAGCTTCTTCACCTGGAACAAAAATAATCCTGGCTTCGGAGAATAAAGATCAGATGATATTTACATATAGTGAAAATATTGGTGGATTCAAAATAACAACCACAACTACAGTTAATTTCCCTCCAGGAGCAAAAAACCTGGAGTTTGATTCAAGCAAGAATTTAGTTAGCTATGAATTGAATTATAGTCCGGCAGTTGGGAGAATAATTTTCCTAGCATTTGGAATAATTTGCCTAATACTGGTAGTGATTAATCATTACGTGGTTAAGTTTGATTTCTGGAAATAATTAGTTTTTCTTCCTTTTTTATTTTTCTTCTTTTATATTTTCTCTTTCTTATTTTTTAATTCTTTCAAACTCTCCTCAACAATTTTTATTTCTTCTTCGGTTAGGCCATAAAGCTCATAAACTAATCTATCAATTTCATCAGCTATTTTATCTCTTTCTGTTTTGAGACGTTGGACTTCATTGGTGTTTTTGTCTTTGAGTTCATAAATCTGCTTAGTTAAATTCGATATTTTATCTACCAATCCGACTATTTCTATTGCTTTCTTATCAACATAACTTGGCAATGGAATTTTTTTAGCATAAGCTTTATAAAAGTCCATAGATCGTATGGCATTGCTATATACAAATTTATACGTATAGTACTGTACTGGTTTTGAGTTCAGCAACGCAAGAACATACTTAACGGGATGCTTTTTATCAGTAACAAAAATATTCGTGACTGTATTAAATGAGAATAGTCCAAATTCGTCAAATGCAGCAGTAATTTTAATATGATCTTTTATATGGGCAACGATTCGTTGCGCGACAATATGCGGGGTTCTGAATTTATCAATGGTTTGTTTTATCTTCTGGATTTCTTTGTTTCTAGGATCGTAGTACTTACATCCTCTGATAAAATATCTCTGAACATCATCTCCTCTCAAAACTTTTTCATAACCTTTAGTATATGTATCATAAAAGAAATCACTGCCTTGAATCCCTAATCCAAGCGTAATGTTTGAGATATCTCCTAAAATTATTTGGCTTTTTTCCATTGTTTCTTTTATTTTATATGCATATGGATTGGGTTCAATGTAAATACTGTTCTCCTCTAAACATAATTTTTGTGGGATCTCTGCATTTTCTATAATAAGTTGGTCATTTAACTCACCGATTTTAACGGTATTTTTTTCTATATTTTCAGGATCTTTCTGCAGTACGAATACTATTTGCTCCAATAAAACTTCCTTGAAAGCTTTCCCACAATCAACAACTTTCAATAATAAGCAGTCTTTTAAGATTTTATTTCTTATTTTATCCCAAGAATCAGTAAAAACTAACATTTTTGGAACAATCATGCTTAAAGAGCCATTTCTTTTTAAGAGTTTTAAAGCTTTATTTATGAAAACAGCGGATGCGTTCATCATTCCTGATTTTATCTCTTGATAATCGATCGTTTTATTTATTGGATCATTTTCAAAAATTTTAAAATAAGGCGGATTCCCAATCACCACATCAAATCCACCATTCTTGAAAACCTCAGAAAACCTTTCGTCCCATTTGAAGGCTTTGTTTCCTGCAACTATTGGATCATCAATCAAACTATTTCCGCATTGAATTGTATTATTCAATTTAGGGAGTTTATGTTTTCTTTCAGCTGCTCTTAGAAGAAGATTAAGCTGGGTAAGTTCTACTGCTTTCTCATCCAAATCTACTCCATAAATGCAATTTTCCAGAACTTTATCCATGAATGTTTGCCAACCAGTATCTGCATTGTCATCGAATTTAGTCTGCTCTCCTTTTCCATTTGTTTTTAGATAAGTTGAATACCAATGCCTGAATTCATCATAAGCCCTAATCAAAAATGAACCAGAACCACAAGCAGGATCAAGAACTTTGATTTTAAGCGCATCTTCTGGAGTTTTACACTCCTTAAGTTTTTCTCCAAGAGTATTTTTCACTATATAATCTACAATATATGTTGGAGTATAATAAATGCCCTGAGCTTTTCTCTTACTCTTTTGTTTTCCTTCTTTATCTCTTACCTTTTTCTGGATGTAAGCAAGATAATTCTCATATATAGTTCCTAAAATATCTGCGTCAATTGCTGAAAAATCATAGATTAATCCATCAGGATCTCCATAACTCTCTTCGATTATTTGCCCTAAAATATCATTGTCTATGGATAAAGTTTCACAGTAATGAGGAGCAAATAATCCACTGTTATAATCCTCATTCTTTTTAGCAAATAATTTAGCCAGGTTCTCCATTAAGCTGTTTTTCTTATTCTCCTTCCAATGTCTAATACAGTGTTTAAGAGATTCTTCTTCATCTAAGCCTCTATCTTCGCAAACTCTGATAAAAATGATTCTATCAAGCAACTTCTGAACTGCTTCATCCACATATTTTTCAGCTTCAACAGGATCTGATGGAATATTATTCAGTCTTTCATGAGACTTTATAGCTTTTTCCAATAATTTTCTCCATTTCATTAAGTCTTCAAAAATAAGGGTGTCTATTGATTTTCTAGGTTTGTCTTTACCATACTTAGTAGCTAATTGGCTTATCAAATTTGTTCTCATTCCTTCTTTACTTAAAACCCATAAATCATCAAACCGCAATACTAGGTCTTCCAACTTTATTGGTTCATACAATCTACGAACATGTTCTTCTTTATCATAATATTTTGCGTTATAAACACGAATTTCTCTAAAATTAGTTAAAACAACCCAGGTTTTATTATTCTGGTAACCATACTGAATTGCTTGTTTAACGCATTTATCATCTAACTCTTCTCCATAAGCCTTTGCTTCTAACAGAAATTTAATAGTTCTATCAACATGAAATGCATAATCTACTCTTTTTCTTTTACCAGTTCCATATTCCTTAGTAATATCATCTAGTAAATCCCAGCCGAGGATTCTAAATAAGTCGTCTATCCATTGTTTTGTTGTTTCCTCACTTATTCCTTTTAGTCTTCCTTCGTTTTTGTGCCTTTGGTGTTTCTCTATTAGCTGGATTAATTTTTCCTTTGCTTCTTCTTTAGTAACCATGAGTATCCTCCAATGAATAAAAAATCAATAAAAAGTTATCTTTGATATATCTTTCTTAAAGTTATAATTGCTTTTTGTATTTCTTCTATAGTATACCAAGGTTTTCTAGTATGCATCTTTTCTACTAATTCTGAATCTGGGAGTTTTGAATGTTTGTCTAATAAATAGAGTAAAGAACCATATAGTTCAATTCTGTTTGTTTTTTCAATTTGGTCATTAGTAGTACTGAGAACCTTTTCTTTTAGAGTATCCAGAAATCTCTTTTCTTTTTCGTTTGGTAAGGTATGTTCTTCACCTGTTTTTTTATGTTTGAAAAGATCATCAGTCAAATCATAAGAATACGGGCCTCGTAAATGCCAACCATAATCCTTGTATTCATTAGTAAATTTATCTCTAAGTAAGTAAACAAATTTCTGGAAAGCTACTCTGTGTTCATAGTTCTCTGGATTAAAGTTACCAAAGAAGTATTCAAAACACCCCATAATCTTCTTAATGTCCATAGTTAATCTTCTCCACCATCTTTTTTATCTTTTTCGGATAGTAGTAAACTTAGTTTATTGTTACATTCTTTGCACGATTGTTGTATTATCTTTAGATAATATGGAAGATTTTGTGAACCGCAATTATGTCTGATATATCTAGCACGCACACAAAATGTATATAACTCTCTAAGTCCCTTAAAAAGTTCTGCATCTTCTATTGGGTACTCTACAATAAACTTTCCCAAAGCAGGAGTATCTAAGAGTAATACATCATTCGCAGTAGTATAACTAGCAGCTTCATCATGTATAATTGTTAATTCAGAACATACCGCCATAATAAGACGCTTATCTTTTTTATCATCGCGCTCTGTAAT
>CAYYPF010000109.1:0-4276 GCA_964473475.1 Microcaldota archaeon
ATTCTGGAATCTGACTATTTACCCATACCATATCGCTCCATAATATTTCTACTAATTTTATTTTCAATTCCATATTCTTTTCATTAACAGCTTCAGATGTCAATAATAAATGACCCATAAATATATTTACTTTATTTTTTACCAAAATATCTAATTGTTCTATTATTATTCTTCTTATTTCCGGATCTTCTTCTTTACTTAATATCTTTACTAATTTTAATCCTACAGAATCTTCTGGACTAACATGATGAAGAATGGTTTTACTAAATATTAATTTAATTAAACATATAGCATTCCTTCTAACATTAATGTCAGAACTTTTCATTCCTTCTAGGACTTCATTAAATACAATTTCTGGAGAACCATCCATATCCTAAATTGTGTCTAGAAATATTTATAAAGGATAATACTAGCTACTTTCTACTCCTAGATGATATATTTAAAAACAATTCTATTTCTAATAGTCCTACCTATTTATGTAGGATTTATACAAACAATGAGGTGTATTGTAAATGGCTAAAAAAGAACATATGAACATAGTGTTTATTGGACACGTAGATTCAGGTAAATCAACTTCCATAGGTAGAATCCTATTTGATACCGGAGTTCTTCCAGAGCAGACTTTAAAGAAATTAAAGGAAGAAGCAGAGAAGGTTGGTAAACCAACATTCGAATATGCATTCGTAATGGACTCTCTAAAAGAGGAAAGAGAAAGAGGAGTAACAATCGATGTTTCCCACAAGGAATTTAACACCGATAAATATTACTTTACTATTATCGATGCCCCAGGACACAGAGATTTTGTTAAGAACATGATTACTGGTGCTTCACAGGCTGATGCAGCTGTTCTTGTTATATCTGCAAAAGATGGTGTAGAATCACAAACAAAGGAACATGCATTCCTTGCAAAAGTTCTTGGTATTAACCAGTTGATTGTAAACATAAACAAAATGGATGCAGTAAACTACAGTCAAGATACTTTCAACAAAGTTAAGAAAGATGCATCAAAACTTTTAGGAGGAATGGGATATAAAATCGATGAAGTTTTATTTATTCCATCTTCAGCATACAACGGAGATAACATTGTAAAAAAATCTGATAAAACTCCTTGGTATACTGGAAAAACAATTGTCGAATGCTTGGATACTTTTAAAGTTCCTATAAAACCATTGGACAAACCATTAAGACTTCCAATTCAGGATGTATTCTCAATTACCGGACACGGAACCGTTCCAGTAGGAAGAGTAGAAACCGGAGTTCTTAAACCAAATACAAATGTAATTATTATGCCTTCAGGAGCAAAAGGTGAAGTTAAGAAAATTGAAATGCACCACCAAGAATTGTCAGAGGCAGTTCCAGGTGACAACGTTGGTTTCAACTTAAAGGGTGTAGACAGAAAGGACGTTAACAGAGGAGATGTAATTGGTTCAACCGATAGTCCACCAACAGTTGCAGCCGAGTTTAAGGCACAAATTGTAGTTCTTAACCATCCAACAGCAATCTCAGTAGGATATACACCAGTATTGCATATCCACACTGCACATTTTGCAGGAAGAGTAACTGAAATTGTTGAAAAGAAGGATCCAAAAACCGGTCAGGTTCTACAGGCAAAACCAGATTTCATTAAGACTGGTGATGTTGCAATTATTAAAATTCAGCCATTAAAACCAGTGGTTGTTGAAAAGTTCTCTGAATTCCCTCCATTAGGAAGATTCGCAATAAGGGATATGGGACAAACAGTTGCAGCAGGAGTAGTACTTGAAGTAACTCCTAAGAAGATGCAATAGCATCTTTTTTTATTTTTCTTTTAAAACCACTCTTTTTATACTTTTCTTAATTAATCTAATTCTATGAAATCCAATATACTTGATATTCTTAAATCCAAAAAAGAAGGCAAAGAAGTAGCCATTAGAGGCTGGATCCATAGACACAGAGTAAGCGGAAATATGGTTTTTGCATTAATTAGAGACGGCTCAGGTGTAATTCAATGTACAATTAAAAAAGATAAAGTAAATGAAAAGAGCTGGAAAGATTCTACAGATGTTTATATTGAAAGTTCAGTAATTGTAAAAGGAACAGTAAAAGAAGATAAAAGAGCTCCAGGCGGTTATGAACTTCAAGTAACTGATTTTGAAACAGTATTCAAAGGAGAACCATTTCCAATTTCTAAAGATCTTTCAGAAGAATTCCTATTAGATGTAAGGCATTTATGGTTAAGATCTCAAAAAATGACTAAGATATTGCAGATAAGAAGCACACTTATTCAGGCAATCCATGAATTCTTCCAAAAAAGGAATTATACATTATTCGATCCTCCAATATTATCCCCAAATGCATGTGAAGGAAAGATGACTCTTTTTGAAGTTGGATATTTTGGAGATAAAATGTTTTTAACTCAAAGCTGGCAGTTATATGCAGAAGCAGCAATATTTTCATTAGGAAAAATCTATGATGTGGCACCAACATTCAGAGCTGAGAAATCCAGAACCGCAAGGCATTTAGCAGAATTTTGGATGGCAGAAATGGAAGCTCCGTGGATGGAATTGGATGAAATGGTTCAAGTTGCTAAAGATGAGATAAAATTCTTAGTTGAAAAGGTTCTTGAAAAACACGAGGAAGATCTTAAATTCCTTGGAAGAGATGTGGAAAAACTAAAAAAAGCAATTTCCAAAGATTTCCCAACAATAACTTATACAGACGCTCTTAAATTATTAAAAGAAGAAGGCGTTAAGGTAAAATGGGGAGACGATCTTCGTACAAAAGAAGAAGAACTTATTATGAAGCATTTTGATACCCCTGTAGCTGTTACTCATTATCCTTCAGAAATTATGGCATTCTATAAACCAAAAGATAAAAAAGATCCAAAGACCGCATTATGTTTTGATATGCTTGTACCAGAAGGCTTTGGTGAAATTGTAGGCGGTTCCCAGAGAAGCACTGATGTAAAGGATATGATGGAGAGAATCAAAAAAGAAGGCGGAGATCCAAAAGATTACAATTGGTATTTTGATCTTAGAAAATATGGTTCAGTTCCTCACTCTGGTTATGGAGTAGGAGTAGAAAGAGTATTGAGATGGATATGTGGATTAGAAAGTATTAGAGATACTATTGCATTCCCACGCACGATTGCAAGAGGTTACCCATAATTTATTCTTTTTTCATTTTCGCTTCTTCAAAAGCATCCATAAGAATTTGAGCTATTTCATCATATTTTTCAAAATCTTTTTCAAATATTTTTACAATCTGTTTTTTAATTCCAAGATTTTTAGTTTGTTTTGCTATGGCAAGGAGAGTAATAATTTTTTCTAAAAAAATTCTTAATTTCGGCATCCAAGTAGACATAGATATATCCTCAATCATTAGTACCATTTCTCATATTTCAGAACATGTTTCATTTCCAACTCTTAGACTAGCTGCATTAGAAATTATAGTTAGACATATACTTGCTAGGAAAAAAGTTTCTCAGCACATTATTGAATCATTGGCAAGAATTTCAATGGATAAAAAAAACCGCTTATTTCAAACAAGGCCAGGTATATAATTGATTTTTATGTTTTTAATGGAGGAGATATTTCTAAAGCATTTAAAGTTTGGATTACTCAGATGCTCAATATCCATTCAGTTTCTGATCGTGTTGATTCAGATCAATATAAAATTTTGAATAGTTATATTGATAATAATCGTAAGGAAATCCTAAAAATGCTGGAAAATGCTCTTTTTGCAGTATATTAGAAATGGAAATCTACAATTAAAGATGAAGAACATCTCAATAGTGGAAAATCAACGATCAGAAATTTGCTTAAAAGTATAAATGAAAAAAGAAATGAAGCAGTTCCTAAAAACAATGGAATAGACACAAGAAAAATAATTGTTCCAAAAAATAGAGGAAATTTAAGAACCTCCCAGAGAGTAACCACCTAGTTTTTAAACCCTTTTATGAATAATCTTTCATATGAAAAATGATTCATATTATAGTTTTTTTATTAATTTTTCTTCAGAGTCCAAGCTAAAGATATTGCTGGCTCTGAAGAACGGACCAATGAATGTAAGCTCAATCGTAAAAGCAGTAAATGAAGAGCAAAGCGCAGTATCTCATAATTTGAAGAAACTGGCGCAATGCAGTATAGTAAAAGTTCAGAAAAAAGGAAAAGAAAGAATATATTCTCTGAATGGAGATACAGTAGCTCCATTGATGAAGATTGTTGAAAAACATATTAAGGGAAATTGTTCTTTTAGGTGTCCAAAATGCAAAAAATAATTTATTTTGATAATGCAT
>CAYYPF010000110.1:0-4165 GCA_964473475.1 Microcaldota archaeon
TAAATTACTTCTGGTTTAGGTTAGAATAATGGCTTCACAACTATAATCCTAATCTTATTCAAAATATCCTTTTCCTCATCAGAAAGCATATCCAATTTTTTCTCCCAAACTTCAAAATATCTTTTTTCTATATACGTATAAAGAGTATCTCCTTCAGAGATATCTTTTCCATAAAGAACATCTGGACAGGAAATTGCAATCTGCATTCCTTTTTTAGCTTCCTTTATATTTTCTTTTTTATCCTGAATTTCCTTTACTTCACTGATTATATCTCCTTTTGCATTCATGAGCCTATCTCCAACTTTTAATTTTCCAGAAAGAATTTCTATTCCAAAAATAGCTGGTTTTGAAACCCTAAAGCAACACCCAGGAAGAATTTTAATCTTACAAGGCCAGGGGAAGTTCTCAGTAAAGGATTTTTCCTCCTTAAGTTTTTCCTGAGTTCTCCATTCTTCATACTCATCTAAGAGCCTGTAAACAATATTGCTCCAGATAATTGGAACTCCTGTTGCTTCACTTTCAGTTCGTGCATCATCCATTACCTGGACATTGAATCCAAAAACTACTCCTAGGAATTTTTCTCTTTTTCTAACAAGGCTCTGGCTAAGTATATCTCTTCTGGTAATTGCCCCTATGCTTGCCTCCTTAATTGGGATTTCTTTATCTGAGAAAAGCCTTACAAGTGCTTCAACTGAGCCTAAGCTTTCTGCTTTTAGGATCACTCCGTTTTCTTCCCGTTCAAAAATAATTTCCTTAAAATGCTCCTCAATTGCTCTCTTATCTTCTTCAAGATTTACAACTACATTTATTGGAGAACCCGGGATTGCCTCTTCTAAACCCGGAGCAAGAACCTTAACTCCAGCAGCAGCTACAATATTATCTAATGAGTGAAATTTATCCTCTGCTTTTTTTGCAGAAACATTTGGTTCAAGAAGGCCACGGATTTTGGTTGTTTTTGCTCCATTTTTTGTAAGAAAAATAATTTCATCCCCACGATTCAGTATTCCATCATATAAAATTACATCTACAGTTGTGCCCATTCCCTTCTCTTCCTTTACTTCAATTATGCTTCCTTTTCCCGGACCACGTACTTCGATTCTTAGTGATTCTTCCAAGTATTTTTGGGACATTCCACCTAAGAGCATAAGCAATTCTGCAAGCCCTTCCTTTGTTTTTGCACTTACAGGAATTATGCTGATTTGCTTGGTGAAATCAGTTACCTTATCAAATCTCTCACTATCAAAACCATATTCAGAAATCTTTCCCATTATTCCGTATAATTTCTCATCTAAGTTCTGTTTGACTAGCTCTGTTTGCTTGGTAAGGGATTCCAGGAAGCAGGTGGTTTTTTGGTCACGCCAGCCTCTCACTAGATCTATTTTATTTGCTGCGATTATGAATGGGGTTTTGTATTGCTTGAGAATTCTTAGACTTTCAATAGTTTGTGGCTGGAATCCCTGCATTATATCTACAACTAAGATTGCAATGTCTGCAATGCTTCCCCCTCTTTCCCTTAAATTAGTAAATGCCTCATGGCCAGGGGTGTCTATGAATAAAAGTCCAGGGATTTTTATCTGGGTTTTTGTTTTATCTGTCATTTTTTTGCATAGAGAGGCAATTGATTCATAATCTAGGTAACTAGCTCCAATCATCTGGGTAATTGCACCAGCTTCTTTTTTTGCGACGGAGGATCCCCTAATGCTATCAAGTAAGCTTGTTTTTCCATGGTCTACATGAGCAACGACAACGACAATAGGGGACCTAATAGCCATATACCTCACTTTTTAGTTTATTATAGAACGCAACGCATTCTTTACCTTTGTTTGTTAATTTATAATATGGTTTATTTGTAAAACCGGATTTTGTTAGTAACCTAAATGTCTAAGATTTCTTAAAAATGTTTGTACTGTAACTTGTGCCATAGAAAATTGAGATTGTTTGGATGGAAATAAAGGTATGAATCAGTCTTTCCCCCTTACAATAGATAAGTAAACAATAACCCCCATTCCAACCACTCCCAATCCATATACAACTATTTCCAAAGGCATTGCAAACAGCATTGCAAAAGAGGAAATTGCTCCAAGTGCAGGAATAAGCAGTGTTGGAACTTTGAATGGCCTTTTTAAGTTTGGTTCTTTTTTTCTTAGCCAGATTAATGCGCAGTTAACTGCAATGAATGCAG
Organism: Microcaldota archaeon; assembly: GCA_964473475.1. Lineage (GTDB taxonomy): Archaea > Micrarchaeota > Micrarchaeia > Anstonellales > Bilamarchaeaceae > CAYYPF01. Next base: position 2,183 of record CAYYPF010000110.1, read on the forward strand.
AAAAGATTGTGAAATCTGTGAGATAAGCAATGGATTCAATTTTTCCAATCATTGTAAAGAGTACTGTCCCAATGGTTGCAGCAAGTATGGCTAACCAAGGAGTTCTTTTGGAAGGATTAATGTATGCAAGAAGTGAGCTTCCAGCCATCCCATAGATTATTCTTGAGGTTGCAAACTGCATCATAAGAACTGTGTTTGCAGTTGCAAAAAGAGCAGCAATGGCTAAAATTACATACAAATCTGAACCAAATGCCTTTGAAGCAACATCTGCAAGCGGAGCAGTTGAATTTCCAAGTTCCTCCGGAGAAAAGATGCTTATTGCAGAAAGTGAAACCAGAATATAAAGAATTGAACTTATAATTATTGCAAGAACTAATGCCTTTGGCATTGTTTTTTGCGGATCCTTAACCTCCTCTGCCATTCTGGACATTTCCTCAAAACCTAAATATGCAAAGAAAACCAATGCTGCTCCACTTAAAACTCCAGAGAAATCCGGAATATCAAAATAATCAACTGAACCCAAATATGGGAGGCCAATTAAGATTATTATAAGTAAACCTCCTGCCTCAACTATTGTTCCAATTATAGCTGCCTGTGCAGATTCCTTTACTCCATAAAATAGAATCAGGAGTACTAGGGCAATTAGTAGTAATGCTCCGTATAAAACTGGAATGCCTGTTAGTGCAGAAAGATATCCTCCAAATCCAAGGGAAACAGTTGCTGCCCCAATTATCCCTCCAATTGTTACAAGCCAGCCTATAAGAAATGCCCATCCTTTTCCAAAGGCCTTATTTGTATAAACATATTCTGCACCAGCCTTAGGGAAAAGTGAACTAAGTTCTGCATAACTCAATCCAGTGAGTGCAGCAATTATTGCAGAAATTAAAAATGAGAGCCAAACCCCATTTCCAGAAAGTGCTGCTGCTTTCCCAACTAAGGCATAAATTCCTGCTCCTAGAATTATACCTACTCCCGCAGCAGTTACCTCGAATAAGCCTAATGATCGCTTAAGGGTTGCTTTAACCATTGAACAAAGATAAGGAAAGAAGACTTATAAATAATAGCTAAGAGCTCACCCGGAACTGATCCCTCCCTACTTTTCTTTATAAACATTTACGACCAAAAAGAATACAGGTTGGTAACGATGAAAGTACTGTCCCAGTCTGAACACGTGATGACCAGAGTAGCTACTGAGTTATCAACCATCGAAAAGATAAGATTCGGAGAACTTCTTGGTCTGATAAAAGGAGATGGTTCGTTATCAAATGGAACTATCGCATTCTATAACACGGATATGTACTGTGCTAGGAAATATCTGAATAATTTTTATAAAATATTTAGAGTTAAAAGAAATGAGTTTGGATATTTTTTAGAGATAAGAAACAAAAATAGATTTAGAAAGGCAACCGCAGTATGGAAACGATACTTAAAGATAAATAAAAAAATCGGATTTCAAAAAAATGAGAAATCTAGAAAGCCTTTTGGAATGATAAGAATAATGATACATAGAAAAAAGTTTTATGAGTTTCTTTCAGAAAAAATCAATGAAATAGCGATTGGAAAAGAAACAAATGATAACTTACTTTTTGGTTTTCTTAGAGGTTTTTTTGCCGCAGAAGGCTGTGTTATACCTGGAAAGATGCATAAGGAAGTTCCTGGAGCAGTTCAATTTCCACAAAAAGGAAAGACAATACTTTTGGTAATAGAAAGGGCACTAAGAAAATTAGGTATAGATTCTAGAATAGTCATAAAACAAAAGAAGGCGGACTACTACTGTGTAAATATTACTGCTCATGAGAATTTTAAAAGATTCTATGAATTGGGTTTGGCTGATTTGCATCCTGAGAGAAAGAAGAAGATTTGGATTGGATTAAATTCTTATAAAAGATATATATCTCGAAGGCTAACTACAGCAAACAAAATTTTAAAAATAATCTCGAAGAGACCTATTGATAGAAAAAGCATATACAAAAAATCAAAAAT
>CAYYPF010000111.1:0-4142 GCA_964473475.1 Microcaldota archaeon
AGTTTTTCAAACTTCAACGAACTTGAGAACGCGGTTCTCATGGTCTAGAGTCTTGAATTTCAAGACTGAAGACCACGTTAGTATTTTCTGCATTTCCTAAGTAGTATCAATCAAGACTCAGGACAGTTTTACTGAGCCGAGGTCTGTTTGAAGCAAATGCTTCAGGAGTCCTTGTCTTTCACTTTGTTCAAGCCGAGGTCGCCTAGCCCGGTAGGGCGGCAGGTTGCTACGTGTCTCGGGTCTCGTGTTTCGAGTCTCGGCATATGATGAAAACCTGCTGCGCGTAAGCGTTCGAGAGTTCAAATCTCTCCCTCGGCGTTGAATTTTTTTATAAAAAAATTCAAATTTTGAACGAAAGTTCAAATATTTTTTTAGCAAAAAAACGACGAATTTCGAAACTAGGGGTTTCGATTGTCCGGCGTTTTTGATTTTTTAAGAATTATAAAAAGCAATGTGATCTTTACACTTTTTTTTAGTATAAAAACCATCATCAGAAATTTTTTCGCATAAAGAAGGATCTCTTAAATCAAAAGCAATAGTATCATAACATTTATTACTCCGGTCTCCTACGTTTTCACATAGGGACGAGTCAGGTATATTTATTGCAAGATCGTAATAACAATTAATTTGGTAATAATGCTCTTTTATTTTTGCGCAAAGAGAAGCATCACTCAATTTTGGTGCAAGTAGATAATAACAGTCATCATAAGTATCTGGATCAGCAATCTTCTCACAAATTTCAGGTTTCTCCAAGTTTACTGCGAACTCATGGAAACAAACATCTGTTTGAATCTGATACTCTAATTTTTCGCAAATAGTTAAATTCTTGGTACTGACGGCAATTGCGATATAACAAAATCCATGGGTAGGCTCCTCCTTTATTTTTTCACATATTGAAAGATCATTCTTTTCTTGTGCAACAAGGGAATAACAAGTTTCTTTCCAAACAGGGTCTTTATCGCATTCCGTAAGTTTTTTCTGAGTTTCTGCGTCATATTCCTGACTACCAATACAACCAATAACTAAAAATAATCCAAACAAGATAAACAATATGGGTTTTATGGGTTTTATGTGTTTCATAATAATCATCTTAGAACAAGCTTCCTTCTAAAATCTTAAGAACTTCTTTTGAATCGTTTCCAAGTTTAACTAAAGTAGTATGGCCTCGGATTCCTTTAGAACTCATTTTAGTATTAATTAATCCAAGCATTTCCAAATCATTCATATATTCCTTAAACCATCTGGAGCTCCTTTCTTTCTTCTTTAGTTTAGAGCATACTTGGGAATATTGCTCATAGATTTCTCCAGAGAAAAAGAACCCTCCAAAACCATCCCCTTCTAATCGGGTATAATTAGTCCCATTTGAAGAGAGTTTTGCAATTGAGTAGAGCACTAGTTGGTGGTGCTCAGGTAAAGTGCTTACAGTTTCCTGTAAAATATCTTTCTCAACCTTCTTTCTTGCACCTTCCACATCCTCATCATTTACTGTGGTTCTTCCAGAAGATTCTGCAAGTTCTGCAGCCCGTACTAGCAATTTCAATGCATGACGCGCGTCCCCGGATTCCTGTGCAGTAATTGCAGCAGTCAGGTTTATTGCAGAGGAAGAAATAACCCCTTCGTTGAATCCTTCCTGGACTCTATTCTCAAGAATAGTTTTCAATTGTTTAGAAGAATAAGGAGGAAAAACCATTTCTGTTTCGTATAAGGAACTTTTACTTCTTGGGTCTAGCTCATTTTTAAATGAAAGACGATTTGAAATTCCAACTATTGTAAGCCCTCCAGAGGAGAGCTCATCATTTATTCTTGTAAGCGTATAAACTAATTCATCCAAATCCTTAACCATATCTACTTCGTCTAAAATTAGAACAATATGAGCCCCTTTATTCAAAAGTTCAATTAGATTCTCATAGAAATAAGTGAGCCCAAATCCGGTCTTATCCAAGTTTGGAACATATTGCTTGAGTAGTTTTTGCATTATCCTATACCTTGAGTTGTAGATTCTTGCATTCATATAACACATTGAAGCCTTTGAGTCAACTGAATTGAATTGCTGCATTACGTGTTTAAGTGTACAAGTCTTGCCTGAACCTGATTTTCCATATACAAATAGATTTCTTGGTTTTTGATTCTTCAGTGCTGGAGAAAGCTGGGTCATTATTTCCTCAATTTGTTGTTCTCTGAATGGAAGAGTTGAGGGGATATAATGCGGAGAGAGAACAGTAGTGTTCTTGAATAAAGTCGGTTTAGATAGGATAGCCTCAAAAGAAGTCATATAGAAAGATAAGAATAAAAAGATTTTTTAAACCAATCAGGGTGTTGCTTCTCCATACGCGTATCTTTTAAAACATGACAGGGCTTCACGGTTCTAAATTAGTTTTTAAATGTTTCTTCTTAATGTATAGCCAGTGATCAAATGACAGCAAGACTCTCAAGAATGTATGGAATGGATATATTTACAGATAGTGGAAGATTTTTGGGCAATGCCCAGGACTTTATTATAGATGTGGAATCTGGAGAAATCTCCAGAATTCTTTTGGAACAGCTTCCTTATTCAAAAGATGAAGCAAAAAAGGTTCTCAGAGAAAGAAGCATCTTATACAAGAATGTAAAGTCTGTTGAAGATGTAATTGTAGTTACCAAAGGACTTGCAAAGGAATAATCCTGAGGAATCCTTATGGGCGCAGGCGGGTTTAAAACTGTAATTATTGCAATTATATCCATAGCAATAGGTGTAGGGTTCTATTGGTTTTGGGGGCAATTATACCCTGAAGCTGAAGAGATAACTAAGTATGGTGTTTCTGCAGTTGGAGCACTGGCTTCTTTTGTATGTCTGCATTTTGTAGGAAAAAGCAGCGGTTAAATTTTATTTTCTAATTCTTTATTTGTTCTTATTGAGTACGTTGAATTATAAAAAACAAAATGGACAGAAGGGGATTTGTTCAATCAAAAAGCCCGGTTTTTATTTTTCACTAGTTTAACCGAATGGCTTTTGGGACCCGAGAAATGCAATGCATTTCGAAGGGCGCAATTGCAATGCAATTGCGTTACCACGAATCCTTTTGCCATAAGAATGGCACAAGTCAAAAGGGTTGGTGTTTGAACCCCCAGCCTCCTCCACGCCAAGAAGGCGATCTACCGTTGATCTATCTGCCCAACTAGATAAGGTATATTTATTTCATACAATTAAATTAAAAACGTGATGATTAATTAAGGGTAGAAGTCTGGAAGGATCTGATCGAGTATTCTTTCAACCCGCGCTCTTCCCTTCTCTGGATCAAAAACAATCATTCCAAGGCCTTTTTGTCCGTACACAACAATTGTTCCCTTCTCTGCAAAATACATGAAAATTAGGGCCACTAGGTCTTCCTCGCCAAATACGCGCAATGCTCCTCCGCTCTTGAGAAACATTGGAGCAATTATAAGAAGCCTCTTGGAAACTGTAGAAGGAAGGTTCCTAAGGGTAGTTGGATTTGGGAACATTTTCTTTAAAGAACCTTCATCTTTTTTTGGGATTCTTTTTCTAAGGGTTTTAAAATCAAAAACAGAAACATACGGGACAATATTGACCCTAAGGAACTCTAGGACTGTCTGGTCTCCGACTGCAACTATTTTTTTATTAGGATAATTGTTCAAGAGTTCAAGTGCAGAGGTATATGCTTCACCAAAAGGAACTCTGAGCTCTTCCTTAATCTCTTCAGTAAGCTTTTTCATTGGAGATAATTGGAAATAATAATTTATAAATCTCTTATAACATCTACTGGATAGCTTCCATACGACCAGTTCTACCACTGGAAGCAATTTCATAGGTACCTACTAAACCTTGAGCAAGATTATGGTGGAAATGAGAAATTATTGAATATTTGGAAGCATAGGCTGTATCTGCAAGACCCAGAGAAGCTAATGTTTCTGAAATAGAAATAAAATTTGGATCATTTTCAACCTCCCGTGCATTACACGCAAAAATGAATAGTTTCTTGAAATATATTCCCGCGAATGTAGTTTTTAAAGAATTGAAGATCTCTTTATCTCCAACATCAAGTGTCTTTGCTTTGTCCTGGCCTTGCCAGCCTATACCTTCTAAATTCCCATGGCCAGCTATGAATATAGCCTCGAAGTTAGAGTTATTAGCCTGGGAAGCATCC
>CAYYPF010000112.1:0-4070 GCA_964473475.1 Microcaldota archaeon
ATAAATGTGGGTACATGATTATAAAGCTTTGGGAAGAAAAATCAAAAATTAGAAGATTATGGTTTGCTCCCTATCCGGACCAAAAGAAAGTATAGAAATTTTTGTATTTGTTTTTTCAGAAATGAATTTCAAATAAGCCTTCATTTCTTTAGGTAGTTTTTTGGATTCTTTTACTGAACTCCAATCAACTTTGCCCCATCCTTTAAGAGTTTCGTAAATTGGTTTTGCTTTTTCTAATCTATCTAATGAGGTTGGGAATTCCTCTGTTCTTTTTCCATCAATCTCATAAGCAACACAAACTTTTAATTCCTCAAATCCATCTAAAACATCTATTTTGGTTAAAATTAATTCACTAGTTCCATTTATCATTACAGCATATTTCAGTACTACTAAATCCAGCCATCCGCATCTCCTTGGCCTTCCAGTGGTTGTTCCAAATTCATTTCCCTGTTTTCTTAGGAGTTCTCCTGTTTCATCATTTAATTCAGTTGGAAAAGGACCTTTTCCTACTCTGGTTGTGTATGCTTTGGTTATTCCAAGTACTTTATCTATTTTGTTTGGAGGAACGCCTGATCCAGTACAGGCTGAAGCAGAAACTACATTGGAAGAAGTAACAAAAGGGTAGGTTCCATGGTCAACATCCAATAAAGTTCCTTGTGCACCTTCAAATAAAATATTTTTCTTATGGGTTATTGCATCGTTTAAAAGATAAGAAGTGCTTTTTACATAAGGTTTTATTTTCTTGGAGAAACTTACGAGTTTATTGTATAACTCGTGAATATTAAATTCGCTTTTTCCTCCCATTGCTTCAATTATTTTTCTTTTTGAGTTTCCAATTGTTTCTAATTTTTCTTTTAAATTTGGTTGAAAAAGATCTCCAACTCTTAGGGCTGTACTTCTGGAAGTCTTATCCGAGTATGCAGGACCTATTCCTCTTTTGGTTGTGCCTATTGAATCTCCTGCACCTGTGGCTTCTATTTCCTGATGCCAGGGAAGAATTAAATGGGCATTTTCACTTATGATTAAATTTTTCAGAGAGTAACCTGCAGATTCAACCTTTTCAATTTCTTCTAAAAGAACGTCTGGGTTTATTACAACCCCATTTCCAATTACCTTTATTTTTTCTGTGTGGAATACTCCAGAGGGGATTAAGTGTAAACCGAATTTCTTATCTTTAAATTTTATTGTGTGGCCTGCGTTGTTTCCTCCATTAAATCGTACAATATAATCATAATTTTCTGCAAGCATATCTACTATTTTTCCCTTGCCTTCATCTCCCCATTGACTGCCGACTATAACCGTTACTACCATAAGATTACCTCTTGAAAATAACTAATTTACCTTATCTAAGAACTCTTTTAAAACAGTTACACAGGTATCTAAAGCATTTCTCAGATCAGTTGGAACAGAAGCACCTGCTGCTTTTGCATGCCCTCCTCCTGCTCCATTTAATCTTTTTCCAACTTCAAATAAAACTTCATTCATTTTTATTTTTGTATGAGCACCTGCTCTTGCTGAGATTCTGATTTCATTATGCTTTTCACTTGCAACGAATGCATAATCAGCTACTTCGGAAAGTAGGGTTGAAGCCATGGATTCATTTGTTCCAACATGGCTCAATGCAATTAAAACCCCTTTATATTCAACTTCCTCTACTCTTTGGAAGGCGGCTAGGATTGCTTTTCTTTTACTTACTGGTTCCTGAGGATAAGCATAATCGTATAATTCCTTATAAGTTGCTTTGCATAGTTTCATCATTTTAGATAAAGTTGCAAAAGTAGAATCAGTTGCAGATTTGAATCGTGCAGTATCAGAAATAATTCCAACTGCAATTGCAAATGCAATTTCTTTGGTAATTTTTGGATGGAATTTTGAAATTACTTCTACATTTGAGGTTGAATCAGGTTCTATTATTTCAAATGGGGCATGGATGTTCTTGCTCTCATCTGCGTGGTGGTCTATAATTGCGAGAATGTTCCAACCATTTGCATCATTAATCATTGCATAGAAATGACAGTCCAGAATAATTAATCCTTCAAAATCTTCTTTATTTAGAGTATTTAAGAGAACAAATTTCATTCCTAATTTTTCAATTAGAGGAACCGTATCTTCTGCTGGAGAGTCTTGTAATGCGTAAATTGAATTAGGAAATAAAGAACCTAAGGCAAACATGGATGCAATTCCATCCACATCTGGATGCCTATGGGTAGAGAGAACTACTTTTTTAGTTTTATATTTTTTTAAAAAAGAAAGAAAAGAACTAGTAATTAAAAACACCGGCTATTCTGCTCCTGCCCCATCTTTTCCTTGACCGAGTGCTTCTTCAAGGATTACTTTTAAATCTTCTAATTGGACTTTCAATTGATCCTCTTGCTTTTTTAGGCTGTTTACCCTTATGTCTGAAAGTTTCTTTCTCTCATCTAAATCTTTTTTTGCTTCTTCCTTGCTGGATTTGATCATTATAGAGCCTATGGATTTGAATACTTCTCCGTTGGTTTTATCCAATTCCTTTAATGCCAAATCAATCTCACTTAACTGCAATTGCAATTGATGTTTTTGCATCATTACTGATTGCAGTTGTCTTTCCAAATTCTGGTATTGTACTAAGTTCTTTTCTAAATCTTTCTTATCCATTCATTCACCTTTATCTAATTGTTCAATTACTTGTAAATATCGAAGGAAAGAATTAGTAGATGCCCTTAAAGCAACCATATCTTCACCTTCTATTTCTACAACTAATACGTTATTTTCAATATATATCTTGGAGGAAAATCTTTTATTAGTATTGATTTCCTTGTTTAGAGCTATTTTTGCATTTTCTGCAGCTTCCTTTGAGCTGAATTTGGTTTTGAGAATAGATGTTCCTTTCATTAAAATACACCCCTACGCAAGCCTTCTGCGATTATATTGTCTATTAAATAGAATTTACCAGCCTCTTTTTTCAACAAACCGTAATTCTGTAACCTATTAAGATATACATAAACATTTTTAGCACCACTTTCTTTTTGAATTTTTTGCGGTTCACGATTTCCAAGGGCGATTATGGATAATATTCGTTTTGTTTTTGAGCCAAGCTTTACCAATTGCTTGGATATTGATTGGTAGGGTCCACTTGCAGGGCTAAGTAACTCCTCTATCAGTTCAGTAACTTCTTTTTTAGTTATAATATTTTTTTGGTTTTCAGCAAATCTTAATCCTATCCAATTCAAATATGCTGGAAAACCAGCTGTTTTTTCAAAAAGTATATTTAGGGCGTTTTGCTCTATTTTTTTATTGTGATTCTTGAGCCCACGTATCATAAAATCCTTTGTATTTTTCTCATCAAAAGGACCCAAACGCATTATATCAGCATTTCCAGCCAGCGGATTATTCGGATTCCCGAATATCTCTTCCATCATACCTATTGAGCTTCCTGTATAAACATAACACACGTTTTTCTGATTTTGTATTACCCTTCTAAAAAGAGTATGAAAATCAGCTTTTTTCAAAACACTATAATTGGCAGTTTCCTGGAACTCATCTAGAATTACAACATACTTTTTCCCTAATTTTTCAGAAAGTTCCAGAGTCTTTGAGAAAAAATTAAATAGTTTTTCTCCTTTTAATTCACTTTCAGATGCTTTTTCTATTTCTATTCTCAGTGATAAAAAGTCGACTAGGGGGGATTTGATTTCCAACGCCCTTATCCGACCAAGAATCTCAGATAATATTGCTATGCTGGCAGATAGGCCGTGTTTTATTGTTTCTCGGAATTTTTCTACAAGTCTGCGCTGCTTTACTTCCTCTTCAATTATAGAGTTGCTGTATTCTATTAAAAAAACCCGTAATGTAAGCCCTTCACAATCTACCTGAATGGGGGTTAAACCCTTATCCCTTAGTTCTTCTACCAGTTTATTACTCAAGGACGACTTCCCCACCCGTCTGGGACCAATTATCGCAACATCGTTTCTTATACTTTTCTTTATTTTTTCTATTCTGGTAATCAGCTTGTTCAGTTCTTCTTTTCTATTATAAAAGCATTCGCCAGTAACGGGCATTCCAAATGAAAACTCAACCATAACTCCACCATA
>CAYYPF010000113.1:0-4051 GCA_964473475.1 Microcaldota archaeon
GCGAAGCAGTTTGCGAGATGAGAACTATAGTTCTCGTAGAACCGAATTATTTATGAGGTTCGCTGTAATTTAGTTTTGATTCAATCTGAAAACCCTGTTGCTTGGATAAGTGGCTTTTTAAACCCTTTATCCCTATAAATACCTTACAAAATTATTACTTCTAAAGGTGAATTAATGTATTATGTTAAAACTATAGAAGATAAGGTAAGAGTTGCACCAGAATTTTTCAAGGAAAAAACTCCGGATGCAGTGCAAAGAATTCTTAGGGACAGCTACGAAAGAAGATTATTCAAGGAATTGGGAATTGTTCTTTCAGTATTCAATACAGAAATTACAAGCAAGGGAATAGTTATTCCAGGGGATGGTGCAGCGTATTATACTGTTAAATTCAATGCGCTAACATTTACTCCCATGGTAAATGAAGTCTATGATATAGATGTAGTTGATCTTGTTGATTTCGGTGCATTTGTTTCAATTGGTCCGATACAAGGTTTAGTTCACATCTCCCAGATAAGCCCGGAGAAATTCTCCTGCAATAAGAAACTAAAGAAACTAGTTTCCAAGAGCGGAAAGAAATCTGTAAAGAAAGGAGATACTTATGTTGCAAAAGTTTCAACAGTGAGCTTAAAAGCAAACATTTCTGAAACAAAGGTTGGAATTACAATGAGGCCCACTGGACTAGGAAAACCAGAATGGTACGAAGATACAAGGAAAAAAGCCAAACCTAAGGAAGAAGCAAAAGAGGATAAAAAATGAGAGCTTGTCCACAGTGCAAATTGATTGTTGAGGAAGGAAAACTCTGCCCAACCTGCAATATAGAACTTTCAGATAGATTTGCAGGAATGGTAATAGTTCTTGATCCAAACAATTCAGTAATTGCAAAAACAATCAACCAGCTTACAGTCGGAAAGTATGCACTCAAAGTTAGGTAGTCTGTTTCCATCATTCTTATCCTGATCCAACTAAAAAAGTCGGATCAGTCTATGTTCGATCACCGTTAGGTGTTGAACAGCTAGAAAACGTAGCAACGTTTTCTGGATTCAGAACCAATGAGATAATTATATAATATAGTCATCCAAATTACTTACTTGGTTCTGAATATGCGCGGGTTTATTTCTTTTCTATTAGTTTTCGCTTTTCTAGTAATTTTTTTATATTCTCTATTTCCTTTGCTCTCTTCTTTTGAGTTTGATCAGAGCAAGAATATTGCAATAGAACGGGCTTATTCTTTGGAAATGAACCTTAAGGAAGCAATTCTAGAAGGCACAAGGGAAGCAGCAGTTTCTGCAGTTGAAGAGTATTTGCTTACTCATCCCTCTTACGGATCCTTTAATTTAGATGAACTGGAGGAAGAAATAAAAGATTCAGTTCAGGAAAAAATTCTTCAATTAGAATTCATAAGTTCAACTAATTCTGAGGATTTTGAGTTTAAATTCTTTTGCGGAGATCCCTCTTCATTAGAAATAAGTTCTTGGAAAAAGAAAATGCTTGAGCAGGGGAAAATTGAAAAATGCCTTTCCTGTGAGGAATTTGATTCAGATTCCTGTAAGGAAATTATAAATGTAGATTTTGAATTGCACATCGAACCAGGTGTTCTTCCATTACTTAGTTCTATTTCTTTTGGAAAAGAAAAAGTTCTTTTGATTGCAATTTATTCAAAGAAGTTTGAGCTTTCCTCAGTTTCCCACATGCCAATTTCAGAGGTTGTTTCTCTTGGATAAAACAAAAATAAAAAAAGCACAAGTAAGCATGGAATTCCTTTTTGGCTTCTTAGTTTATCTGGCATTTATTTCAGTATTGCTCACAGCATTATTTGAATATTCTAATTCCCTAAAGAAACAAGCTGAAGAATTTGAACTCTTAAAGGATGCAGAACTTCTTGCAAGATTATATGACGCATACGAATGCTCGTATGGCCATATTACAATGAAGATTGAGAATAATAATTTTGAATTCTTCAATAATCTTATTACTAATGAAGATTCGAATATCGCGATTGAAACAATTTACGAGGGTGGTTCTTTTGAAGCAGAGCCAGCCTAACGCATTTATTTCTTTGGATTTTGTTCTTGCAATTCTCCCAGTTCTTTTAATTTTATTCTATGGGCTTTCCCTTTCAAACCTTCTGGTTGAAAATTCAACTCAAAATATGGAATCACAAATCCTATTCGATAAATTACTCTCAGCCTCAGATTACGTAGTTAGATACGCAGCAGTGGAAAAAACCATTAGCCCTAATCCTAAGGAATCCAAATCAGTTCCAAATAAAATTTCAGAAGAGGAATTTTCCAAGTTGGATGTAAATTCTCTAAAGGAAAAATTAGGCCTATCCTCTCTGGAAATTTCTTTTGAAAAGAGTGCAAGCAGTGGCGCGTGCATTTACAGATTAGTTCTATACAATAATGAAATAAAAAAATTATATTTTTGTGGTAATAATGAATACAATTGAGGCAATTTTATCCCTAATGATATTTATGCTGATCATCTCTTCATTCATTAGTGTTCCAACCCCAGAACTAGAGGATTCCCCATACAAGCTCAAATTAGCTGAGGATATATGGAGAATTTTATATTTGAAAGGAGAGCTAACTAACTTCCAAGAGGATAAGATTTTAGAAGATTTAAATAAAATAAAAGAGCTAACAGGCTTATGTGTTTCAATTAATTGGAAAGAGGAAAGTATAAAAACCTGCGAACCTTCGGAGTTTGTCGTAGTGAAAAGAATTGCTTTTATAAATAGTTCTCCAGAAATGATTTCAATTAAAATTGGTGTTACTAATGAATGACAATTCTAAATACGAGATTCAATGTTCAAAAAGAAGTGCTTTGATTTCTTATCCAATCCGGGATATTGTTCTGGAAGCAAAGGCAATTGAAAAAACCGGAGTAAAAATGAGTTATTTGAATATCGGTGATCCAGCTCCTTTTGGTTTTAGGCCTCCAGAGCACATACTTAATGCAGTAAGAGAAGCACTTAAAGTTCCTAAATATTCTGGATATGCTCCTTCTGAAGGAGATCCAGACCTGAGAAGAACAATTGCAAAATCAGAGCATGCAGATCCAAATAATGTATTTGTAATGAGCGGTTTAAGTGAAGGAATTGATTTTCTCTACCAGGCATTAGTAGATGCAGGGGATACAATTCTTCTTCCTTCCCCAACCTATCCTCTTTATTTAACTAAAGAAAGAATTGGTTTTGGTTCAGAAACTTTTTACAAATGCGATGATACCAGCTGGGAACCAAATTTAGAATCAATGAGGAAGGCAATAACTAAAAAAACCAAGGCAATTTCAATAATCAGCCCGAATAATCCAACTGGAGCAGTTTACTCTAGAAAAACAATGGAGGGAATTGTTGATCTTGCTGGGGAATTTAACCTTCCAATAATTGCAGATGATGCGTATGAACTTATTCTCTTTGGAAAAGAACATGTGAACATGAGAGATATTCATAAAGATGTTCCCTTAATTTCTGGAAATTCCATTTCCAAGAACTATATCTATCCTGGAGCAAGAGTTGGCTGGCTAACCTTTCATGGAGAGGGAATGGAAAAACTTAAAGACGCTATTCAGCGATTGTGCAACCAAAGGCTCTCAGTAAATTGGGAAATGCAACGAGGGGCAATTGCAGCAATAGAAGGGCCAATAACCCATGTAGAATCCTTTAATCAAGCGCTTAAGAAAAGAAGAGACCTTTTAGTGAAAAGAATTTCTGAGATTGAAGGGCTTTCCCTTTCTCCTCCAGATGGGGCATTTTATGCATTCATAAAAATAGAAGACATGAAAGGACACAAGGATGATTGGTCTTTTGTAAGAGGATTGCTTAAGGAAGGCGTAGTCGTTGTTCCAGGTTCTGGTTTTACAACAATTCTTCCACCCACTTATTTCAGAATAGTTCTCCTTCCAACTGAGCAGGAATTGAATAATGCATTGGATAAAATTGAAAATTATATGAGTTGAATCGGGCTTATTAATTCTGAAATTCTCAAGTAGCTACTATACGAAAACAACTAATTCATGCTAACTAATGTAGTTGTTTTCGCAATGTCGC
>CAYYPF010000114.1:0-4007 GCA_964473475.1 Microcaldota archaeon
TGGCAGAGTTGCTTCCAAAAGAAGAATTAGAGGATATTCTTGCATATAAAAATCAGAATAATGAGAATGAACCGCTTATAAGAACTGTAAAAACTTATCCAGATTACGATTACTTAAAGAAGAATCCATTGTTACTGAAATACTACTCACAAAAGGAATTAATGATCATAAAGGAACTGAGTTTGAAGGGAGAAAAACAAAAGATTCCAGGAGTACTTAAAACTGGATTAGGAAGAAGAATTGCATTGCAAAGGGAACAGGAAGATAGCCATAAAATGATTAATCCGAATCTAATCATACTTTTTGTTGGGCTTATTTTATTTGGAATAGTTTTTCTAACGAATCTAGCTGAGAATTTAAAATGGCTCATAGTTGCAGTTCTTTTTGGATTATCATTCTTGTATATAATTTCAAATGCAACAATGGGCTTGAGCAGAAGGCTTTCTCCATTTGAATCAACAAAACCAAAATTAATTGTAGATAATACTGGAAAAACCACTGCACCATTTGTAGATGCAACTGGAACAAGGGCTGGGGCACTCCTCGGAGATGTAAAACACGATCCACTCCAATGTTTTTTCCCGCTTTCTACGACGTATATTTTTAGAAATAATGTCTTAACCAGCAAAACAATCGAAGAAGTTGTAGAAGAAATTATGATTAAATATCCTGAAAGAATAGAACGCGATGAAAATTATGAAGGAATCGTATTACCTAAAGAAGAAGAGATTTACACTCTAGGATACAAAGATGGAGAAGCAAGACTCGTAAAGATTCTCTGCGTAAATAGAAGAAAACACAATGGAAAAATGTGTGTGGTTGGTGAAGGCGACAATAAAATTGTATTGACCCCGGAACACAAAGTTTATGTTGATGGAGAATATGTTGAATCTGAGAAGATAGTTGGAAATGAAAAGTTAACAAAACACCTTAAGCCAATCATTACTAGGGAAGATATAATTAATACTTTTTCAAACGAGGATATAGAAAGTGCGCAAAATTATTACAAATTTATAAAAATTAAAGAAGAAAATCCATTGTATGGATATAAACGAATTGCAAAGATACTGGGAATAAAACCTGGGCAAACCAGGTGGTGGAACAATGAAACATACAAACCAAGAGCAGTTAGAACAGTTGAAATATTAGAAAAAATGAGGTTACTACCATTTACTCTTGAAAATCCAGCATTGCCTGCAGTATCAAGGATACTTGGAACTACTTTCGGAGATGGGGGAATATTCTCAACTATGAATGCAATATTTCTCTCTTCCTCAGAAGAAGATAGCATAAACCAATATGCACAGGATATGATTTCCATATTTGGGAAAGAGATTGAAAATAACTTTGAAAGAAGAATAAGTGGTGTGAATGATTCTGGAATGTGTGTATGGAATACTAATCGTGCGGTAGTTAGATTTTTTACGGCACTTGGAGCTCCAGTGGGAAGAAAAACTAAAAAAATACTGGAATTCCCTGCCTGGATATATCTCTCTCAAAGTGCGCAACAGGAATTCTTCGGAGCATTTTTAGGGAATGAATTGTGCAGTCCAAGGTTCTGCCCAAAACAGAATAAAATACAATATTTCGGAATTGGAATTGCTGGAGAATACGAATTGAAAAATAATCGCATTGGGCTACTAAATAAACTTGCGCGATACTTAAACTCCCATAACATAAGAACTTCTACTCAGATTAATGAAAATGAATTCAGAGAAGGAAAATTTATTTGGAGACTTGGAATTTCAACAGAAATAGAGAACGTCTGGAGGTTCTATAATTCAATTCCAATCAGATATTCAAATGCAAAAATTGAGCGTATTCAAAAGAGCATTGCAGATACTATAGAAAGGAAAAAGGAAAAGTTCTCTGAATTTGCAGAACTTGGAAAAAGTGAGGCATATACAAATGCAACTTTGAGAGTTTCTAAAGAAACATTGCAAAAAATAATTTTAAATGAAAATCTAAAATCAGATAATCGAACAATCCAGTTTTCTGGAACAGTGTACAACATAACTACTGAATCAGGTAATCTTTTTTCAAACGGAATCTTAGTTAGCAATTCTGGAGGATTAGGAACTTCTGCCCACTTAAGAATAGAAGCAGGTGCAGTTCATAGGGCAAATAAAGGAGTACTGTTCATAGATGAAATTGCTTCACTAAAACTAAACTGGCAGCAGGAATTGTTGACTGCAATGCAGGAAAAAAAATATACGATTACTGGGCAGAGCGAGAATTCTTCAGGTGCATTAGTAAAGAGTGAGCCTGCTCCAACAGATTTCGTGTTGGTTGCTGCTGGAAACTTACAAGATATGGCTGCACTACACCCTGCACTCAGATCAAGAATAAGAGGAGCAGGATATGAAATTTATGTAGAAGATTCAATGGAGGATAATGAGAAGAATACAGAGAAGCTCATTCAATTTATTGCACAGGAAATAAAGAAGGATGGAAGAATTCCGCATTTCACAAAGGAGGCAGTTTACGAAGTAATTGAAGAATCAAGAAGGGCAAGCGGAAGAAGAAGGAAATTCTCTCTAAACTTAAGGGAACTTGGCGGGCTTGTACGCGCAGCTGGGGATATTGCAAAAGCAGAGAAGGCTAAGTATGTGGAAGTTAAGCATGTGGAAGCTGCAACAAAAATATTTAACCCAATTGAAGTTCAGCTTGGAAAGAAAATGATTGAACAGAAAAAAGAGTATCAGATGATTATTAATGAGGGGGAAGCAGTTGGAAGGGTAAATGGGCTTGCAGTTTTAGGTAATTCAAATGCTGGGCTGGTTCTACCGCTTGTAGCTGAGGTTACTCCTCCAGCTTCACAGGAAGAAGGAAAGGTAATTGCAACTGGAAAATTAGGAAGAATTGCAAAGGAGGCAGTTGCAAATGTTTCAGCGATTATTAAGAAATATATTGGAACAGATATTGCGAAAAAAGATATTCATATTCAATTCCTGCAAACTTATGAAGGGCTTGAAGGGGATAGTGCTTCTATAAGCACTGCGCTTGCTGTTCTTTCTGCATTGGAAGAGATTCCAGTTAAGCAATCATTTGCACTTACAGGCTCATTGGATGTGAGGGGCAAAGTACTTCCAGTTGGAGGAATAAATGGAAAACTAAATGCAGCAGTTGAATCTGGGATAAAATTTGCAATAATTCCAGAATCTAATTTTCAGGATGTTTATTTAACTAAGGGAAAGGCAGAGAAGATAAAGATTTATCCAGTAAAGGATTTTGTTGAGGTACTGGAATACGCACTTAAGGATTGTGAGAAGAAAGAAAGGCTACTTAAGAAAATAAGAAGGAAAATGTAGAGTGAGTAAATAGAAAAGTAATTGTTAATTTTATTGCGAGTTGAATAAAAAATACAAGAGAGTTATTATTTTGCTCCTTTGCTTTTTAAATAATCAACTATTTCTTCATGCCCATTCTTAGAAGCATCAGATAATGCAGTATTTCCATTATAATCTTCAGCATTAATGCTTGCCCCATTTTCTACTAAGAATTTAACTAGGTCTAGATGGCCATATTCAGAAGCATACATAAGTGCAGTTCGTCCGTCATAAGCTATATCGTTGATATCCACTCCTTGTCCTAATAAGAATTCAGCTACGTCTAAATGGCCATATCCGCAAGCCTTCATGAATGCAGTTTGTTCTTTTTCATCTCCGAGATCGATTTTTGCTCCTTTAGAAACTAGGAATTTAACTAGATCTAAGTTTCCATGATAGGAACTCCACATCAATGCGGTTCGTCCGGTATTGCATTGTGCATTAACATCTGCACCACTATTGACTAAAAATTCAACTATTTCTACGCGGGAATTCATGGAAGCCTGAACTAATGCAGTAATGCCATCATACTCCTTGATATCGAGGTCAACACCAAGCCCTACAAGGAATTTAACTATTTCTAAATGGCCCCACGCTGTAGCTATAATCAGGGCTGTATCTCCAGTAGTATCTTGTAAATTAATATTAGCTCCGTTTTCTACTAAAAATTTAGCTACT
>CAYYPF010000115.1:0-3971 GCA_964473475.1 Microcaldota archaeon
ATTACTCTCTTGAAGATACATAACAAATACACGAAGATATAACTGTTAATAAAATTAAAATAAACGAAGGGCACGTAGATTCTGTTTTATCCTCTTCTTGAGATCCTGTTTCTTCCTGTGCAGCCCCACCAAGATTATCATGTATCTCTCCAGCAGGTATAATCGCGTTTGCAACCAAAACAGTCTGATTATATGCAATACTCAAACCAAGGGTTTCCTCTTCAACATTTTGTATATATGTAGAAAAGAAATAAAACGTATCTTCTCCATCATGGCAATCCATATTACAAACAGCACTTCCAGCATCAACTCCAGTTAGGTAATAACACTCTGCTTCTGTTTCTGTAGCTTTTTTCCAGGTTCCTGCATTATACTGTGGTTTGTAAAACTCTTCATGAGATTGTGGTATCGCAGCTACTCCTGTAGCATATTCGGCTTTTTCCATAGCCTCCTCCAAACTTAAATCAGGATTAGTTAAAGGAATAACATAAACTGCAGTTCCATTACTTACGCTTCCATTAGAGACCCATAATACTAGTTCAGAATCTTCAATAGTTTCAGGAAACAGAGTTGAAAACACTAATCCAAAAATAAGAAATAAAATCATCAATTTTTTCATACTACGATATCTCTTTATAGATTAAAAATATTTCCTTTGCGTCCTTAGAATAATAGTTCAAACGAGTCTCCAAATTTTTGTTTAGAAAATAAATTATTTCGGAGCCTTTGCAAATGCCCTAAGCAATGCCATTGAAGCTTCAAACGTATTTAATTTTCCTCCTTTTAAAAGCCAATTTCTTCTTTTTGCAATTTTTTCAAGCAAACTTTCAGGAGTATCCTCACTACTTATAGAAATATCAAAATATCCAGAAAGCCATTTTCTTAGCACTGGGTCAGTAATACATTTATCAGCAAGCGTAAATGCATGCATTTCCGGATCTTCTAATGAGCTGATATTCACTGCGCCTTTCTTAACAAGTGAATATTTGTCTTCCATTTTTGGAAAAATACCCGGAGAATCTATCAACAGTATCTCTGGAGAAACACGAATCCACTGAACATTGCTTGTAGTCCCAGCCACCGGACCTGCACGTACTGCACTTCTTCCTGCTAATAAATTAATTATTGTACTCTTACCAACATTTGGATAACCCACAACAACTATTCTCAGAGGACGTTCTTCAGTGTGCCTTAATATTGCTCTTAATAGTTTTTTTCTCTCTCTTTCCAGGTTTCTTGCCTTAGAGCGCATCAAAACAAAACCTTTATCTACTAATCTAGAAATAATTTCATCAGAAGCAAGATCAGCCTTATTTGCAATTCTAAAAAGTCTTTTTCCTGCCTCGAGCTCAAACTTAGGCAATCTAGTGCCTTCAACATTTCTTGCATCCAGCACTTCAAGAACCATATTGCAGGATTTCAATAATTCTTTTATTGGGATTTTTTTCACAATAAACACCCACGGTTAGGCTATTTAATTCCATACGTAGAAAAAGTAATATCCATGTCCAACTCTAAGAAATTAAGAGAAAGAAAATATCCGCAAGTAGTAGTATGCGGAATGCTCGAGGACAATGGGAGAATTTTTTTCCTCAAGCAAATAGGAAGTGATAATATTGAAAGGTTTGAAGTGCCCCACGTTTTAATTTATTCGGGTGATCCAGTATCCCAGCTTAATGAGGAATTCAAAAAGCAAACTGGGATAGATTCTCAGGTTGAAGATATAATTCTGGAAACAAAAGTTAATGCGGGCTCACGAAAGAAAAAATTCCTGGTTCCTTGCCTTGTTTTCAGAATACTTGCAAAAAACAAAACTGCAAATTTGGATGCAAAATTTTCTGGATTCAAATGGCTTTCTTTAGAAGATGCAAAAAAACAAAGGCTTCACAAAAATTCATTATGGATATTATCCGCAACCAACTGATTTTTTCAGATTATTCTGCTTTACTCAGCATATTGCGTATAACACCCAAGGCAAGTGCTAATTTTTTTTCTTCTGCGCAAAGTGAAATACGCACGTGCTGCTGGAAATCACCAAATGCTGCACCAGGTGCAATTGCCACACCTTGTTCCAAAAGCAGGTTAGCAAACTGTAAGCCATCCATTTTCCCAAGTAGTTTTGGGAATATATAAAAACCAGCATTTGGTTTTGCAATTGCAGTTAAATCCCCAATAGTTTTTATCGCAATTCCAGCGCGACGCCTGCATACTCTTCGCACCTTATCTGCTATTTTTTTCTTATCTTCAAGTGCACGTGCAGCGCCAAGCTGAAGAAAAACCGGGACATTAGTTACTGTTATCTGGATATGTGAAATTAGGCGCTTTGCGATTTCTTCAGGAGCAACCATATAACCTATTCTCCAGCCAGTCATGCCAAATGTTTTTGAAAATGAATTTGCAATAATCAAACCCTCTTCAAGCTGCCTTTCCTTTCGGCCATCAAAACACAAGTCCCTATACGCATCATCAGCAATTACATGCACGCCTTTTTTTCTTGCACTCTCAATTAATTCTTTCTCTTCTTTTTCTTCCATTGCCTGGCTTGTGGGATTGCAAGGACTATTTAGAATAATAAATTTAGTTCTCTCACTAATATCTATTTTACTAACATCTGCCTTCCATTTATCTTCTAGGCTAAGCTTCACAATTCTTGGTTCTGCTCCAAGTGATTTACACATTAATTCATATGCAGTCCAATGTGGTGAAAAAAAAGTTATACTATCTCCTTTACTCAAGGAGAGCATAAGCAGTGTATGAATCCCGAACTTTGAGCCAGGAGTAATAACAATATTTGATGGTTTGCATCCGTGCAGTTCAGCAAGTTTTTCCCTTAATTGCATTTCTCCAGCTGCACTTCCGTAATTTGTTTTTCCATTACGCAGTGCTTCATTTGCTGTACGAACTGCTTGCTTTGAAGGTTTCCAATCAGGTTCACCAACATTAAGCTTAATTATCCCTTTCCCTTGTTTCTCTAATGCATAAACCTTTTCAAAAAATTCATAAAGCATAAATTCACCTTATACTCTCCCGTAATTTATCAAAAAACTTCTTTGCCTCTTCGAAATCCCTTCCCTTTATAACGTGCTTCAGGAACTCCAGCCTGTTCGTAACATTCACAAGCTGCTTCATGGAATTTGGATTAAACAATATCTCAGCAAGCAAATGGTCATCTTCAGAAAGAAGGCCTTTTGCTATCTTCATATGTTTTTTGAACGTAGTTCCAGGCACTGATTTCTTATCAAGGCAAGCTGCAAAAACCATTGTTGAAGCAAAAGGAAGTGTGAGTGAATATGCCATCATCTCATCATGTTCCTTAAAAGTGTATTCAAATAAATTCAATCCAAGCCCTTTGAAAAACTTCCTGAAAAACTCAGCCATTTGCTCATCAGATTCCTTTATTATAACCAAACTCTCGTTTTCCAATGCCTCAACATTAGCGAACGTTGGCCCGAACATCGGGTGCATTGAAACAAATCTAAATCCAGATTTTTTATAGAATTCAGGAATTCCTGTTTTCACAGAGGTTACATCTACTAGCACACAACCATTGGATATGTGCTTAACCAATTCTTCAAAAGCCTTTACTGTATGTTGAAGAGTAACTGCATTAATTGCTAATTCTGGTGCAAAAGCTGAAAACTCTTCAACTTTTGAAAGTACTTTAGCATTATTGATTCTGCTGCACTTCTCATGTTCCAGATCAAAAACTGCTACTTCATTTTCCTTGGAAAGCTCTTTTGCAAGCCAGGAGCCCATATTTCCTATACCCATGATTGCTATTTTCATATTATCACGCCTCTATTGATGAAAATCGCAAGATATGAACGATTTCGTTCATCATGATGGCAATTTTCATTTTATTCACCCTCCTTATCTACTTGAAAATTGACAGATAAGAAAGACGCCTCTTTCTTACTGATGGCAATTTTCATTTTATTCACCCTCCTTATCTACTTGAAAATTGACAGATA